>JBEAPM010000537.1:0-7993 GCA_041164445.1 Cyanobacteriota bacterium | reverse complement strand
GCAAACCTTCCCCGAGGGTGGTACTTTCTAAAATGGGTTGCCGCGCCACCATCCAGTTGATGTTGCCCAAAAGGGTATTAATTTCACCGTTATGGCCGACCATCCGCATCGGTTGGGCCAGGGGCCAGCGGGGCATGGTGTTGGTACTAAAGCGCCGATGGTACACCGCAAAGGACGCTTCAAAGGCCGGATTTTTCAAGTCTTGGTAAAACTCTCCCAACACCTCCGATCGCACCATCCCCTTGTAAACGATCGTCCGACAACTGAGGGAACAGGGATAAAAGTCATTGCGACGATCGCCATACCCCTCTGCGACAAAGCGCTCCGACACTCCATTCCCAATCCGCCGCCGCAAGCGATAGAGCAAACGTTCAAAATCATCCCCGGCCAAGGCCAGATCCTCAGACTGCACCAAGAGTTGCTCAATATCCGGCTGATTCTCCTTCGCCTGAACCCCCAACACCTCCGTTTTCACCGGTACCGATCGCCACCCTAAAAACTTCAGCCCCAGCTTTGCCACCTCCTCTACCGCAATTTCGCGGCAAATGGCCTGCAGGGCAGGATCCTGGGGCAGAAAGAACATCCCCACCCCCACCCGCAATTGAGCGATCGTTTCCGGGTCTAAGCCCAACTCCGGCTGCAAAATTCCCCAGGGAATCGCCGTCAACACCCCCGATCCATCTCCCGAATCCCGATCGGCGCTACACCCCCCCCGGTGTTCCATACAACCCAAGGCCACCATCGTTTTTTCTAGCAGATCATGACTTTTCTGACCCTGCTGATGGGCAATAAAACCCACCCCACAAGCATCTCGTTCTTCAACCAACCAGGGTTGACCAGCGTAGCCATTTCGGTAGAGAGGAGTGTTCATGCGAATCTGTACCCAGTCTGAGTTAACAACGTTCCAAGAGAAGGCTTAAAGCTTACCGAACATCCCGGAAGGTGCTACACCCTGCCGTTAATGCGATGCCGCACCGCCTAGACTCTCAGTGTAAAGCTATTATAAAGAGATAATGAAGAAAAACCTCTCCTCGAATGTCAGCCTTTGGCTATTCGTTTTAGCTTTTCACTGCAGGCGAAACAATTTCAGAGAAGAGTGGTCGCTCCCTTCCGAGGGTAGTCTTCGTTTTGGCTTTCATGGCAGAGTGCGGCGCGGAGCGCCGCACTCTGTCGCCTTAAGTTGATAGCCTTTTAAGGGGCTGAAAAGGTTAAGGCCGTTCCTCGCACCTGCTCGTTAAACCGTTCGTCCTCGGGAAGCCGATCGTTAAAAATAATTTGCCCATTGACGATCGTGATCACGGGCCAACCGGTTAAGCTCCACCCCTCAAAGGGACTCCAACCACATTTGGTCTGTAAATCTGCTTTGCAGACGAGCTTTTCCTGGTTCCAATCCACGAGGATCAGATCCGCATCATAGCCCGGCTCCAGTTTGCCCTTGTGGGGAATTTGATAGGCTTCAGCCACGGCGGTGGACATCCAACGCACCACCTGGGCTAGGGTACAACGCCCTTGTTTCGCCTGAGTTAGCATCAGCGGCAGTGAGGTTTCAACTCCAGGCATTCCGGAGGGGCTATGGGGATAGGCTTGAGCTTTTTCCGCCAGGGTATGGGGGGCATGATCCGTGGCAATAAAGTCAATCACACCATCTAATAGGGCCCGCCAGAGAACTTCGTTATTTTCAGGCGATCGTAAGGGGGGATTCATCTGCGCTAGGGTGCCAATGCGATCGTAATCATGAATATTGAGGAGCAAGTGCTGGGGGGTCACCTCTGCGGTAACCCAGGCGGGTTTATGTTGACGCAGAAATTCCGCTTCGATGCCGGTGGAGAGGTGAAGAATATGGAGGCGGCGTTGATATTTCTTGGACAGTTTGAGGGCCAGTTGGGTGGCATTCAGGGCCGCTTGCTCGTCTTGAATTTGAGAATGGTGGGCAACGGTAAGCTGATCGCCAAACCGATCGCGGAAGGCTTGGCGACGCTCGGCAATTCGCCCTTGATCCTCCGCATGCACCGCAATTAAACGAGAGCCTTGGGCAAAGATAGGCTCTAGCTTCTCCTCCACATCCACCAATAAGTCTCCATGCATCGATCCCATGAAGATCTTGATCCCTGGAGTGGGATTCGCGTCCCGCAGGTCTGGCAAATTGGCAGGGGTTGCCCCCATAAAAAAGCCGTAGTTCACCAGAGATTTTTCCGCCGCGATCGCCAGTTTGGCATCCAAGGTGTCCTGAGTTGTGGTCAGGGGCTTGGTGTTGGGCATTTCCAAAAAGGAGGTTACGCCCCCCCGGGCACAGGCTCGGCTGGCGGTATGGAGATCTTCCTTATGGGTGAGCCCCGGATCCCGGAAATGCACTTGAGGATCAATCATCCCCGGCAGTAAGACCAATCCCTGCGCATCGATTTCAATATCCTCAGCAGGGGCAGGGGGCAACTGTTCCGCCATTTCCACAATTTTTCCCGATCGCACCGCCATATCTCCAACGGACAGTTCTCCATCGGCTTGGAGCATTTGAGCCTGACGAATCCAGAGGGTTTGGGAGGGTGAAATGACGGGAATGCTCATAATCTGAAGTAATTATTTTCATAAAAGTGTAAGCGACCAATTCCCAAGGTGTAGCCATCGGTCGGTTTTCCCTCAGGATAGGCCACCAACGCATACAAATAAACACCATCTTGATAGGGATTAGAGCGGGCCCGCACCGCCAGGGTAATGGTCTGATCCGGGGTGATGGCTTCGGGAAAGGTAATGCGGATCCCCGTTTGCTCCTCGTCAGCTAAGGTTTGCACCGTAAGCGGGATGTCTTCGCCACGATCGCGGTGAGTGCCAACAAAGGCGATCGTTTGATCGGGGACTAAGGCAATGGGACTCCCTTCGATTTGCACCAAGTCTACACGCCCCAGAGCCGCTCCCTCACTGGCGGGAAAGGTTAAGGTGAAGTAATAGGTTGGCCAAGAAGCATTGGCCTGATCTCGGTTGGTTCCGGTATAGATCAATCGAGGAACACTATAAAATTGGGCCGTTTGTTCCGCCTCCAAAGGCAGATCAGAAGCAGGATTGGCTCCACTGGGCAGACTGGCAAAGTTGAGTAGACTCAGCGTCATTAAACCAAAAGGACTCAACTGACGGGCGATCGTCCAAAGCGATCGATGAAGAGGGGGGATCATAGGTAAACTCTGTCTCAAGGCTTCAGTGACTACTATGTTACTTTGGCAAAATTACTTTGGCAAAATCACTCTGACACCTCTAGCGCCTTTGGCAGGCGAGGGCGAGTCATCCATTCAATCCCTCGGCAAACATTGCACCGACCAGGGGTGCTGCACTCATCCCAGAAAAGGGTAGGGGTTCCCCTGCTCGATCCACGGCTTAGCGTCAATTAATTTGAGAACGATCAGTCCCCCTGATTACACCAAGCCCAAATCTGCGGCAACCCGGTGGGCACAGGCAAATCCAGAAAAAGCCACCGCATTGAGTCCCTGACCGGGGAATGTACTATCCCCGACACAGTAGAGTCCGGGGATGGCCGTGCGATTAAAGGGCATCGTTAATAAACCCGGGAGTTTAAAACGGGGAATCGGCCCATAGGTTCCATCGTCCCGACCCAGGAAACGACGGTGGGTACGGGGGGTGCCCACTTCTTGATAATCTAACGCCTGATTTAGACCGGGAAAAATGGTTTCTAAGCGATCGATTAACACTTGAGCTGCTTCTTCCTTTTTCTCTTGGTAGCTGGCGTTATCTAAGCCTTGCCAATCCCCTAACCAACTGGGGGTAAAGGTATGAATAATGTGATGATCGGGCGGGGCTAAACTGGGATCCAGCAGGGTCGGAATGGAAACAAAGATCGTAGACTCAGGATCCTCCATCTTTTGCCAATCGTCTAAAAGAATGTGATGACATTCAGTCCCCGGAGGCAGCAGATCGGCTTTAACCCCGAGGTGTAAACTGAGAAAACTGGGAGACTTTTGGTAACGGGAATCCCAGCGTTTTTCCGCAGCAGGCTTAGACTGTGGAGGGAGTAGATGTTCAAAGGTATCCCAACGGGTTGCGTTAGAAATAATTCGTTTTCCGTAGATTTTTTCACCGTTAATTAACTCAACCCCGATCGCTTTGCCCTGATCGACCAGAATAGATTTGACCCGGGCTCGATAACGAATTTTCCCCCCAGCCTTTTCTAACCCTTCTGCTAACTTGAGGGGAATCTGTCCCACCCCTCCTTTCGGATAGTTAATCCCCCCATAATGACGATCGCTAAAAACCATACCAGCATTAATCATGGGGGTTAAATTAGCCGGCACAACAGACCAGCAGTAACACTCCATATCAATGAACTTCAGCAGTATGGGATCTTTAATATGGCGACGGGCAACATCCCCCGCATTTTGGGGTAAATATTTGACTAAACCTAAGCAGGAGCCCGGCTTTTGGAAAAAGACCCGAAAGAGGTAGCGTAACTCCTCCAAAGATAATAATTCCATGGAGTTTAAACAATTAAAAACCTGCCAACATTCCCCATAAAACCCTCGAATACCTTGCTCTTCATGGGGAAAATGCTGAATTAACTCTTGCAAGAATTGCTCATAGTCTCGATGAACCTTGAGGTCTAAAGCATTGGGCAAATGATAATGAATTTGAACCGGATCTGGAAAGGTTTCCAAACTCATTCCCACCGCATTTAAGGCTCGGGTGAGCAAATTTGTGGTGCCCTGTTCCCCAAAGCCAAAAATCATGGAGGCTCCCACATCAAAGCGATAGCCATTCCGCTCAAAGTACCCGGCACTCCCCCCAGGAATCAGGTAACGCTCTAGCACCAGAACCTTAGCCCCCTTCGCGGCTAATTGGGTTGCCGTGACGAGACCGCCCATCCCCGAACCAATGACGATCGCATCGTACTCAGACTGACCTAGGTCAGAATTTTGCCGTAAGGGCAATCCATTCGTCACGGTATCCGTGACCGACTCTGACGCTTTTACACTACTCATATCTTCTCAAAAGAACCAGCTTTCGGCAGACCACCATGGCAACACGAGACTATGACTCGGCATCTTTAATCGCAAAGACTTTCTCAATAATGTCCTCCACAACCTTATCGGGGGTAGAAGCCCCAGAGGTAATGCCAATCCGTAAATGACCCTCCGGTAACCAAGGACTTTCGGTCACTAAATCCTGGTTTAAGGGTTTATGTTGAACACTATTACCGGGGCCAATTCGATCGGCAGAATCAATATGGTATGACTTTAAGTTCCGATCGATCGAGATTTCTTGGAGATGGGTAGTGTTGGAAGAATTAAAGCCCCCAATAACCACCATCAAATCTAAAGGTTCCTTGACCAGTTCAAACATTGCATCTTGACGTTCTTGGGTGGCATCGCAAATCGTATTAAAGGCTAAGAAATGCTCATTGAGATTTACTGGCCCATACTTTTGCATCAAGGTCTTTTCAAAGAGCTTGCCAATGTCTTCCGTTTCACTTTTTAACATCGTAGTTTGATTCGCAACCCCCACCCGAATGAGGTCAAGATCCGGATCGAAACCAACGGAGTAAGCATTTTTAAACTTGGCAAGAAAGGCATCCCGATCGCCACCCTGCAGGATATAGTCGCAAACGTATTGGGCTTCTTCTAAATTGAGAACCACTAAATATTTATTGGCAAAAGAACTCGTAGCGATCGTTTCTTCGTGCTTATATTTACCGTGAATAATGGAGGTATAATCCACCTTCTTATGTTTCTCTACCGTATTCCAAACCTTAGAAACCCAGGGACAGGTCGTATCCACAATCTGGCAACCTCGATCGTTGAGGAGTTGCATTTCCTGCACACTGGCCCCAAAGGCCGGCAGAATGACCACATCTCCATCCTGAACTCCAGAAAAATCTTTTTCACCATTAATCACATCAATAAACTCAACCGCCATATCCCGAAGATGCTGATTCACCGAGGGGTTGTGAATAATTTCATTGGTAATCCAGATGCGCTCCGTGGGAAAGTGTTTCCGGGTTTCGTAGGCCATCGCCACCGCTCGCTCCACTCCCCAACAAAAACCAAAGGCTTCTGCCAGCCGAATCGTGACTTTACCGTGGGTCAGGGAGAAATTATTGGTACGAATGGTCTGAATCAGCCCACTTTTATAAGCATCGTCCATGGTTCCCGAAACTTCTTCAGTTAGACCAAATCCCTTACGGTTATAGCGATCGGAGTGGTGGAGAGAGCGTCGAAAGGCTTTGGTATCTAAGGATGTATCTAAGGGAGTGGACATGGTGGGTAGAAGGTATAGCGGGTCAAAAGTGGTCTAAGTGGGGGGCATTGCCGTTCCCATAGGAAGAAGTCCCTACCGTATCTTGGCGGAAAAGCGGGTAAATTTCAACGTTCAGCCCAAAGTTTTCGGTCTGCCAGGTAGGCAATGCCCCTTTGAGGCTACCAACTTAGTTAAGGCGACCTTACGGAGATCTAGGTTATGGGATCCGCTTAACGCTTCATGGCAATTGCTGATTTGAATCATTATTCACGACATCACGATCGTTAAAACCCCGTAAATGCGCCCAGAAATTACGTGGATACCCGGAGAAAAAAGATATACTGCCAGGATTATATAGGATCAGTCTGCGCCGATCGGCTGATTTTCCCCAAAGTCTTGCAATTTGCGTATTTCGCCGGATGTGCCAGTCCCATTCCATCCCTATAATTTATGTCAACAACATTCAAGTTGCTTAAGTTCTTTGTTGCTCAGGCGCTCTACCTTATTTAAGTTTCAGATTCACTCCTAGCGGATGGCTAGACCCATGACCGAGTTCAACTTCACTGACAGCAATCCTAAATGGGTTGTGTGGTGTGCGCCCTCCGGCCGCACACCACACAACGGTTTCAATAGTCTAGTTCTTACAACTGATTTAGGACTGCTGTACGACCAGAGCAGCACCTAGGGTGTCAAAATTCTGGGTCGATGATGTAACCCTTAACCTCCACATTGGGGACACCACAGGGCTAAACAATAAGCAAGCAATTCCTATCAGACAGGTTCTACTATGACACGCCAGTTATTTTTCTACTTTTTACTAACGTCTACCCTGACCTTGGGGATAGCTGCTGTAGCTAGTGCCGATACCGGTCTGAGCTTCTCCGATAGCGATCGTTTACCGATGCTGATGCAAGACGACCATGAAGGCTTGCCCGGGGGCCGAATTGGTGGCGGAACCCGTTAGTTAATCTCTGTTTCACAGTCCTAACCCACAGTCCCTTTTACTTTACAAACCGGCTACCAACTTAAGGCGGAAGAGTGCAGTGCAGTACTCCGCGCCACACTCTTCCATTAAATTTTTTCGCTTTCAGTAGAAAGCCTACAAATCAGAACTAAATCAGGATTAAAAACTCTACCATGACAAGCCCTCTACCATTTTCAAAGCGCTTCGGCCCGACAGTCCTGTCTTTCAAGGTGAGCTACAGATATAAAGCTTTGATGAATCCCTAGCCTGTATATTTACAGGTTTTCACTGATTACTTACGTGTAGTAAGAATCATACGCTCAGCAAAGCAGCGGATGACTAGCACTCAGTGATCAGGGACAATAAAAGCGTCGAAATTCAATCAAACGTGTTTTTGAAAGATCCAGGCTACTGCTCGGGTTTTAGAAGCCACGCTAGGAATGAAATTATGAACTACCTCAACTCCTTCTGGATTATTCCGATGCTTTACAGTAGTACACTATTTACTCTGAATCGATCGTCTACTCCTGGATTGCTCTCCACTAACTCTTTTTCAGATCCACCTATCATCCTGTTTCAAGGGAAACATGAAGGTTTTCCCCTTGAGCGTAAAGGGGGGGGAACTCGTTGAAAACTAATGTCTTGTCTTGAATTCTAGCGCTACGTTTTAAACTGCTGACTCTGTTGTGAGATTGTAACGACCATGAAAACTCCTATTTTTAATCAACTGCTCCGCAAGGCTATTGCCGGTACGATCGCTGTCCTGGCCCCTTTAAACCTAGCCTCTGAGGCTCA
>JBEAPM010000536.1:0-3299 GCA_041164445.1 Cyanobacteriota bacterium | reverse complement strand
AGACCCGCTAACGCCCGCAAAATCCGATGAGATCGACTAATTCTATTGCCGTGCTCAAGACAAGATTACAGGAAGCCTTAAGGTTTAGCTTGAAATTCTGTTCCCAGCCCTGGGGATGGATCACCAGTACGATCGCGTTAGGGATTGCCTTGCCCATTTTGGTGGTGCTCTCCAGTATCTTCATTCCGCAGCCGGAACTGTGGAGTCACCTCGCCGCAACGGTGCTGCCCCGTTATCTGGCCAACTCCTTCTGGCTCTCCCTGGGGGTCAGTCTAGGGGCTTCTGTGCTAGGCATCAGTACGGCGTGGTTAGTGAGTATGTGTCAATTTCCGGGGCGACGCTTTTTTGAATGGGGGCTATTGTTGCCCCTAGCGGCTCCCGCCTATCTCCTTGCCTACATCTATACGGATTGGCTGGAATACTTTGGCCCGGTGCAGCGTACCCTACGCCAGTGGGGGGGGTGGAGCAGTGTTAATGACTATTGGTTTCCGCCGGTTCGCTCCTTGGGTGGGGCGATCGTTTTATTCAGTTTAGTGCTCTATCCCTACATTTATCTGATTACCAAGGTTGCCTTTGCCGAGCAGGGGAGTAAAACCCTAGAAGCCAGCCGGAGTTTAGGACGCACCCCCTGGCAGAGTTTTTTTGCGGTGGCACTGCCCCTTGCCCGTCCCGCTTGGATGGCGGGCTTGGCCCTCGTGTTGATGGAAACCCTCAATGATTTCGGGACAGTCCAGTTTTTTGGGGTAGAAACCTTCACCACGGGGATTTACCGCACTTGGTTTGGGCTAGGCGAACGCTTGGGGGCAACTCAACTGGCCGCAGTGTTGCTCTTAGGGATTTTGAGCTTATTACTGTTGGAGTTGTGGGGACGGCGGCAGTCCCAGTATTACCACACCGATCGTCCTCAATCCTTTGCTCCCTACCGGTTACAGCCCCTGCAATCCCTACTGGCGATCGTCACCTGTGGACTCCCGATCGTCTTGGGGCTAGTGGTGCCGGGCATTTTACTGGTCTTACTGACGGTAGAAAATTGGGATCGCAGTGTCAACGCCCAGTTTTGGGATCTCATTGGCAATAGTTTGGTTTTAGCCCTGCTGACCGGACTGTTTGCGGTCATTTTGGGACTGATTTTGGGCTATGGGGTGCGCCTCAATCCTCAACGGTTAGTGCGGGGCAGTGTGCGCTTAGTGGGCATGGGGTATGCCATTCCAGGGGCGGTTATTGCGGTGGGACTACTGTTACCCGTCAGTTGGCTCGATCGGAGTTTAGAACTCCTACAACAGGGCGTACAAAATCCTTTTTTCCTCAGTGGTACGGCGATCGTTTTAGTGGTTGCCTATCTCGT
The DNA here is from genome assembly GCA_041164445.1 of Cyanobacteriota bacterium. GTDB lineage: Bacteria > Cyanobacteriota > Cyanobacteriia > Prochlorotrichales > Prochlorotrichaceae > JBEAPM01. The sequence goes on along the minus strand of JBEAPM010000536.1, from coordinate 1,954 downwards.
GCGCTTTTTAGCCGTAGCCCTGGGAGCGATCGAGTCTAGCCTGGCCCGAATTTCTCCCAACTTAGATCAAGCGGCCCGCAGTTTAGGACTGAGTCCCCTGAAAACCCTCCTGCGGGTGCATGTGCCCCTGCTTCGGGGAGGCTTACTCACCGCCATGATGCTCGTCTTTGTGGATGTGATGAAAGAATTACCCGCAACGATCGTACTGCGGCCCTTTAACTTTGACACCTTGGCCGTGCGGGTTTATCAGTATGCATCTGATGAACGCCTCGCAGAAGCCGCCGCCCCGGCCCTCACGATTTTACTGGTGGGGTTACTGCCGGTCATTGCCCTCAGTTGGCAAATCATTATTAGTCAGCAACAGCGATCGACTCCGGAAGAGGGGTGATCCTGGGGCAACCGCCAGGGCCCGTCCCTAGTGGATCGGGGTATCAGACACCTCGATCGCTGCGGCGCAGGTTTTAGCCCGCTGTCGAGCTTCTTCGATCGTGTCCCCTAGGGCCAGGACAACCCCCATCCGCCGATTGACACGGGTACTGGGCTTACCAAACAACCGCAGTTTAGTGGTGGGCACCTGTAACGCCGCTTCCAGTCCCGTAAAGCAAGGATTGATGCCCGCACTGGTGGCTAAAATCACCGCAGAAGCCGCCGGTTGTAAAGTTTCAATCTGGCCAATGGGCAGTCCCGCAATGGCCCGGACATGGAGTTCAAACTCAGACATATTTTGGCTAATTAAAGTTACCATCCCCGTGTCATGGGGGCGTGGACTGACTTCACTGAAATAAACCGTTTGGGGCCGATCGGGGGATCCCGCAATAAACAACTCCACCCCAAAGATCCCCCATCCCCCCAGGGCAGTCGTAATCTGCTCCGCAATGGCTTGGCACTGTTCCAAGGTTTGAGGATGGAGGGCGCAGGGCTGCCAGGATTCTCGATAATCTCCATCGACCTGGATATGCCCAATGGGATCGCAGAAATGGGTTCCCGAGGCCGATCGCACCGTCAACAGGGTAATTTCCCGATCGAAGGAGATAAAGCCTTCGACAATGACCCGACCCGTGTGGGTTCGTCCGCCCTTTTGGGCGTATTCCCACGCGGCGGCCAGATCAGCTTTAGTATGAACAACACTTTGCCCCTTACCGGAAGAACTCATAATGGGCTTAACCACACAGGGAAAACCGATCGTTTCGATCGCCGCTTGATACTCTGCTAACGTCTCCGCAAAGCAGTAGGGAGAGGTACGCAGTCCTAACTCCTCCGCCGCAAGCCGTCGGATTCCTTCTCGATCCATCGTTAAGCGGGTAGCCCGTGCCGTGGGAATCACCTGCCAACCTTCCTGTTCCAGCGTCATTAAGGTGTCCGTAGCGATCGCTTCCACCTCTGGCACAATCCAGGTCGGGCGTTCTTTTTCCACGATATAGCGCAACTTCTGCCCATCTAACATATCCACCACATGGCTGCGGTGCGCCACCTGCATGGCGGGAGCGTGGTGATAAGCATCCACCGCAATGACCTCTATCCCTAAGCGCATGGCTTCAATGACCACCTCCTTGCCCAGTTCGCCAGCGCCTAAGAGGAGAAGCCGTTTACTCCGATCGTCCTGTAGAGGAGTTCCCCAGGGAGTTGTTGTTTGTGTCATGTCACCCACCGCTGTCGGTCTAAATCTGAGTTGCTTAAGTTCAGATCATACAGGCCGATCGTCTTTAAGGGGCAAGGGAAGCTAGAAACAGAGTTGACGGTGCAAATCAACATAATGACTGAGGTGTTTTTAGATCCCAAAAGTATAGTGGGCACCTCGATGAATGGTAGCGGGCAATTCCTATGCTTGTATAGGTACCAGGAAAAAATTGAAAATTTTTCGAGGTACCCTAATGTCTAATGTCATAGAGTTTTTTGAAAGTGTTAATCTCATCTATAAAGATGCCACAATCCTAAAGGGGTATGTGTGTTGTGT
>JBEAPM010000535.1:0-3279 GCA_041164445.1 Cyanobacteriota bacterium | reverse complement strand
GGTCGTCCCCGTTTGCCATGATGGGATTTAACTTCGACTTCTACAGATTGCACCTGATGATACTGCCAGTTTTTGCCCAACTGCTGACCCTGCTTGAGAGCATCATCATGGCACTCGAATTCTACTTTTGACAACTGTTTAGCTTGGCGTAATGCCTGAGCTTCCGTCTTTTTGAGCTTTTTTTCGAGGGTCTTGAGTGCCTGGGCACGGGACTTCTCTGATTGAAAAACCAGCCAACGTTGTTGGATTTGAGCGTACTCACTATCGACACTAGCCCAGCGATATCCTTCTCGTTCACAGGACTGAAATGCCTCTTGAGTCAGTTCCTCAACCAATTCTTGAGCCTGTTTGAGGGTCAACGGGACTCGGGTTAACCATTGTAATGACCCCAGTTTCCGCAGACTTTCTTCGCTGTAGAGAGCACTATCGGCGACAAATAATCCCTCAAAATCCCATTGCTCCCGAAATGCCACTATTCTCTGGGCAACCACCTCTTGGTCACTTTGATTGCCATTGCTCAAGTTCAAGGCTAGGGGCACTCATCCATCCCCACTACATATCATGTCCACCATAAACTGCTTCAAGTCTGGACGCCGGTCCCGTGAGTATCCATAGGTGATTTTGATTGGTTGAGGGGATGATTCTTCTTGCCCTTCTGTTCTATCGTTGTCCTTTTCCTCCGGCTTTTCCTCGTTCACCACTTTTTCCTTCTCCTCCTCTTCACTTTCATAGGCTCCCTGAACTGATATGCTTGTTGAGTCTAAATGATAGCTCTGACTCTGCAAGCCAAATTTCTCATAGGCTGCCATCGCTGTCAGACTAAAAATTTGCTCCATTCCCCCGTCATATATACGGTCTAGGGTTCGACCTAACAGGTCATCGTTCAGCATCTCTGCCGTTGTCCCTGCCCCTAGTAGGTGCTCTGTTGCCTTCCCTTGAAAGAAGTCTGCATATAGGTACAGTGGGGCACTGACAAACCCCAATCCATTGAGAATCATTGCTTTTACTGCCTGTCCTGTGCTTACCTTTTGTTGGCTATGCTGTCCTACCTGCTCGTCAATCAGCTCTACTATTCCAATTTCGTCGATGATACCCGCGACAATACCTAAGTGGTCTAAATTTTCGACTTTTACGTCCATTTGGTTCTTACTCCTTCTTTGTTTTTGCGTTTCAATATTCGTATATTACTATTTTTGGGCTGCAACCTGCGGAATGTAGGGTTTAGGTGTATCCCTGAGACCTTCACGGTCGGGATCTTCTCCCATGCCCAACAGTAATGTCCCCACAGCGGCTTGCATTTCCTCCTCGGAGACGGGGGGATTAATTTGGGTCGGAAGACCAGCAATTGCTTGATCAAGGGTTAAGATTTCGACAGATGTTAATGCAGTCATGGAATTAGTTAGTGAAAGAGCTGGTTAGAAAAATTAAGCCGTTACCTCAGCCGGGCAACACAAGGTCAACTGTTGATAAAGATCCGCTTGGGTTATATTACGGCCAATAAAAACAATTTGATTATTCTAGAAAATTTTAGGCGGTACTAAAAAGGCGATCGCCAGGGGAAACAGTCGGGCAGTGGTATTCGCGTAACGCAGACGGATCAGTTCTTGCTCCTTGGCTAATTCTGCGGGAATTTGGGCTAAACGATACTGTAAACTTTGACGATTGCGCTCGAATTGATCTTTTTCTAGGGAACTGAATAGATCTAACTGTTGGGGCTGACTAGTGGACTGCAATTCCTGCTCGATGCTCCGTTGCAACTCGGTCAAAATCGCCTCAATGTCCCCCAATTCCTGTTGCTCCCGCTCTGCTAATTGTTTTTGCAAGGCTGTTTGGCGATCGCCCATGCGTTTTTCTAGGCTGGCCTTTAAGGGGTCGGCATAGCTATCCCAGAGTTTCACTAAAGAATCTTTTACTCCTTGGGGCACTGGGTCAGGGGTCGCTGCTTGCAACAATTGATTCAATTCCAACACGTTTAAGCGCCGAAATCGTCCCTGCTGAATCACACCCCCTGCCGTAATGACTTCTTCATTCAACCGTTGTTGATCGCCCCCCAAAATCACTAGACGCCCATAGGCCACCACCAGCGGCACTTCACTTAAGCGGCTGGGGATTTGTTGCACTGTTACCCGATGCAGTTTTGCCCCATCCCCCCGCGACCACACCTCCGCCCGCAGTAGCCGTAAACACATCTGCACGAGACGATGGTTAAGATGGGCCAAAACGACGTCATCCCGCCCCCGCGCTTGATCGGGGTCAAAGGTAATGGGGCGCATTTCGCCGGTATGGGGATGGGCTAAGCCTTGACTGGCAACACTCCAACTGCCGGTGAAAGCGGGTAAGTGAAAGAGACCGGGTTCAGATTTGACAGGAATTAACCCCGGCTGGCGGGCCATCTCCAAACCCACTTGCACCACCCCAAAAATATTGGCGGGATCGAGGCGCAGATCTTGTCGGGTCTGGTCTAATTTTTCCTTGAGTTTGGTGATTTGCCCTTGCACTTTGCGCTCAAATTTCAATAGACGCCGCAGGGGTTCCGATTCCCGTTCCGCTAGGGTTGTATCCAGAGTGGTGCGTTGTCCCAACATCGCTTCTTCCACCTGGGCGGCAATCACCGGCCCCACTTTGCCCAGATCTTCCCGGATGGCATTGATTTTCTGGGCCGCCCGCATCAAAAATTCCAGATCCCCTGCCAGTTCCCCGGGCTTACAGTCCCGCACCGTCTGTTCCTGGTAGCCTTTACCGACAAAGTGATAAATCAACACCTGATCGGCTTTTTGCCCATGGCGATCGATCCGTCCGTTCCTTTGCTCCATGCGGTTGGGATTCCAGGGAATCTCATAGTGAATCAACTTCGAGCAGTGGTTTTGCAGATCTAACCCTTCCGAGGCGGCATCGGTGGCCAACAGAATTCGCACCGGGGCAATGTCGGGATGGGCTTGGAAAGCAGCTTTGATTTTTTCCCGTTCATCACTGGCCATGCCCCCATAAAGAATCATCAGGCGATCGCCATCCCCAAACCCCCGACTCAGCAACAGATCCGCTAGCCATTTCTGGGTGGCACGGTACTCTGTAAAAATAATTACCCGTTCCTTCGACCATTGCCCGTCCGGTCGTAGATGGGTCTCAAGCCAAGACAACAGTTCCTGGGCTTTACTATCCATGCGAGAGCTGGTTTTCTCTGCCCAATCCGTCAGCCAAATCAACAAGTCTCTTTCTGCTGGAGCTAGGGGACGGAACAGAAAACTGGTCTGATCCAGCACTTCATTAGTCGTCTCTTCA
>JBEAPM010000534.1:0-3820 GCA_041164445.1 Cyanobacteriota bacterium | reverse complement strand
GAAATGGTACAGCAATTCTCATTTTGACTTAGACGTGTCTTTAAAGGGGGAAGGATGGGGTCTGGGGGCGCAACCGCTAGAACTTTCCGCACTTCCCCCCTTGTGTGGAGATCCCCCCATGAGGGAACATGGGCATAACATAGGCTTTCGGTCTAGCCCGCTGGCCTGAACTCACTCAATTTTATTGGTTAGGTAGACACTATGGTTGTTGCAACCCAGTCCTTGGATGAACTGTGTATTAATGCTATTCGATTTCTAGCGATCGATGCGGTGGAGAAAGCCAAGTCCGGTCACCCTGGTTTGCCCATGGGGGCTGCACCCATGGCGTTTGTGCTTTGGGATCGCTTTATGCGGTTTAATCCCAAAAATCCTCAATGGTTTAACCGCGATCGTTTTGTGCTATCAGCGGGGCATGGCTGTATGCTCCAGTATGCGCTGCTCCACCTCATGGGCTACGACAGCGTGACGATCGAAGACATTAAGCAATTCCGGCAATGGGGTTCCCGGACTCCGGGCCACCCTGAGAATTTTGAAACCGCTGGGGTAGAGGTTACGACGGGCCCCCTCGGTCAGGGGATTGCTAATGGTGTGGGGCTGGCAATGGCGGAAGCTCACTTGGCAGCCAAGTTTAATAAGCCGGGCTGTACGCTGGTGGATCATTACACCTATGTCATCCTCGGGGATGGTTGCAATATGGAAGGGGTTTCTGGGGAAGCCTGTTCTTTGGCGGGGCATTTGGGACTGGGTAAACTGATTGCCCTCTATGACGATAACCACATTTCCATTGATGGCTCTACGGATATTGCCTTTACGGAAGATGTGAGCAAGCGTTTTGAAGCTTACGGTTGGCACGTTCTCCATGTGGAAAATGGCAATACGGATCTCGATGCCATCCACAAGGCGATCGAAACGGCAAAGTCGGTTACGGATCGGCCCTCTATGATTAAGGTCACCACAACGATCGGCTATGGCTCTCCCAATAAGGCAAATACCGCTGGTGTTCACGGCGCAGCCTTAGGGGGCGATGAAATTAAGCTGACCCGTGAAGCGCTGGGCTGGAGCTATGAACCCTTTGAAATTCCCGCTGATGTGCTGAGCCACTTCCGTAAGTCCGTGGAGCGGGGGGCCAGCCTGGAAGCGGAATGGCAACAAACCCTGGCCACCTATCGCACTGAGTATGCGGCGGAAGCAGCGGAATTTGAGCGGATGATTTCTAACAAGCTGCCGGCGAACTGGGCCGATGCACTGCCAACCTATACCCCCGCAGACAAGGCTTTGGCGACGCGGAAAAATTCGGAAGTGACCATTAATGCTCTGGCGAAAGTGTTGCCGGAATTCCTGGGGGGATCGGCGGATTTAACCCACTCTAACCTCACGGAAATCCATGGTGAAGGGGAGTTCCAAAAGGGTCAATACCAAAACCGCAACCTCCACTTTGGGGTACGGGAACATGGGATGGGAGCGATCTGTAATGGGATTGCGCTGCACAATTCTGGCTTAATTCCTTACTGCGCCACCTTCCTGGTCTTTGCAGACTACATGAGAGCGGCGATCCGCCTCTCGGCCCTCTCTCAAGTTGGGGTGGTTTATGTGATGACCCACGATTCCATTGGTCTTGGGGAAGATGGCCCCACCCACCAACCCGTGGAAACGATCGCTTCGCTGCGCACCATTCCCAACCTGTTAGTGATTCGTCCGGCGGATGGCAATGAAACTTCCGGTGCCTATAAGGTCGCGGTTGAAAATCGGAAGCGCCCCACCCTGATGGCCTTCTCTCGTCAAAACCTGCCCAACCTGGCGGGTAGCTCCATTGATGCCGTGGCCAAGGGAGCCTATGTGGTGCAGGACTGTGAAGGAACCCCTGACCTGATTTTAATTGGCACGGGCAGTGAAGTGTCCCTCTGCATTGAAGCGGCCAACGCACTGGGGGGCAAAGTCCGGGTAGTTTCCATGCCCTGTTGGGAACTCTTTGACGAACAGGATCCCGCTTACCAAGAGTCTGTTCTACCCAAGGCCGTCACCAAGCGGGTCTCGGTGGAAGCGGGTCTGAGCATGGGCTGGTGTCGCTATGTGGGTTCCGAAGGAGCCACCGTCAGCGTCGATCGCTTTGGGGCTTCTGCTCCCGGCGGTACCGTAATGAAAGAATATGGTTTCACCGTGGAAAACGTGGTGGCCACCGCCAAGAAAGTGCTGGGTTAATTCAGACCGTCAGCCTTGAGACTTGATCGTAGGCCTGAAGTCAGGGGAGATGCACTTGCATTCTGTCCTGACTTTTTTTTGCCTAGGCGATCGGAAGGGGGGGCATCCGATCGGCAGAGGGGTTAGGTTAGACCGCTATACTAAGAAATGTAAACCGTGGCCTGCGAATCAATTCAGGTCTACAGCGTATCTGGCGATTAGGGTTAAGTGTAATGCGAGTAATTTTGATGACCGGTAAAGGAGGTGTGGGCAAGACCTCTGTAGCGGCGGCTACGGGGCTGCGGTGCGCTGAATTAGGCTATAAAACCCTAGTCCTGAGCACCGATCCGGCCCATTCCTTGGCGGATAGTTTTGACCTGGAACTGGGGCACGAGCCAAGACTGGTGAAGCCGAACCTGTGGGGGGCGGAACTAGATGCTTTGATGGAATTGGAAGGAAACTGGGGGGCCGTAAAACGCTACATTACCCAGGTACTGCAGGCCAGGGGCTTGGAGGGGGTTGAGGCGGAAGAACTGGCGATTTTGCCGGGGATGGATGAAATTTTTAGTTTGGTGCGGATGAAGCGCCACTATGACGAGGGGGAATACGACGTTTTAATTATTGACTCTGCCCCCACGGGAACAGCGTTGCGGTTGCTCAGTTTGCCGGAGGTGGCGGGGTGGTATATGCGGCGCTTTTATAAACCCCTGCAGGCGGTGTCGGCGGCCCTGCGGCCGATCGTGGAGCCATTTTTCAAGCCGATCGCGGGATTTTCGTTACCGACCAATGAGGTAATGGATGCACCCTATGAGTTTTATGAACAGATTGAAGCCTTGGAAAAAGTGTTAACGGATACGGCTCAAACCTCCGTTCGTTTGGTCACGAATCCCGAGAAAATGGTGATTAAAGAATCCCTGCGGGCCCATGCCTATTTGAGTTTGTATAATGTGGGCACAGATTTGGTAGTTGCTAATCGCATTATTCCCGATACTGTGACGGATCCCTTCTTTCAACGCTGGAAGAGTAATCAACAGAAATATCGCCAGGAAATTCACGACAATTTTACGCCGTTGCCCATTAAAGAGATTCCCTTATATTCTGAGGAAATGTGTGGTTTAGAAGCGTTAGAGCGGTTAAAAGAAACCCTCTATGCAGGGGAAGATCCTACTCAGGTGTATTACAAAGAAACGACGTTGCGAGTGGTTCAGCAAGACCAAAACTACAGTTTAGAGGTGTATTTGCCGGGCATTCCCAAGAACCAAGTGGAACTCTCGAAAACCGGGGATGAGCTAAACATTCGCATTGGTAACCATCGCCGTAATTTGGTCTTACCCCAAGCCTTAGCGGCGCTGCAACCCTCCGGGGCCAAGATGGAAGAGGACTACCTAAAAATTCGCTTTGCGATGACAACAACCCCTTGATCCCGTGGTAATCTCGATCGATTGACGACAGCGGCAGTGTTGGGGATTTATCCTAGACCCTGCCGTTTTTTGTGGGCTATTTTGGGATCCCAAGCGAGGTTCCTACATTCCGCAGGTTAGGATTTAATTGAGAATATATTTTAATAACGATCGCTGAGATGTACATTCTTCGTCAAGTATTCGCAATAGCCTTACTTATTGAGAATCCTGTCTTGAGACTC
>JBEAPM010000533.1:0-5830 GCA_041164445.1 Cyanobacteriota bacterium | reverse complement strand
GGAGCGTTGACAGAACGAAAGGGGATTTCTAAATTGCTCCAATCCCTCTGGTTACTGAATCCTGAAGATTATCAGAACATTGCCTTAGCGATCGTTGGGGAAGCTTCACCGGATCAACGGGAAAAAATTGAAACCCAAATTGTGAGCTTGTGCCATAAGTTTCCTATTCAAATTTATCGCAATTATCAATTTGTTCCGGAAGCAGACGTACAAGCATATTTTGAAGTTTCTGATCTGATCTTAGCGCCCTACCAAAACCACGTTGGCATGAGCGGTATTCTCATTCTAGCCGCAGCTAAACAAAAGCCCGTAATCAGCTCCAATTATGGGCTTATGGGAGAAATTATTCAACGTTATCAATTAGGTTTAGCCGTGGACTCGACTGATCCCCAGTCGATCGCGCAAGGCATTCAACGGTATCTGAACAATCAATCTCAAGTCTTGTGGAATCAGGAAACGATGCAACAGTTTGCGCTGCAAAATACGGCGGAAAAATTTGCTAGTACCCTATTGCAAGTTCTACCCAGGAACTGAGGATCTCACTGAAAATGTTGGCTACCAACTGAAGGCGAAAGAGTGCGGCACTCTTCCATTATATTTTTTCCCTCGCAGTGGAAAGCCAAAGTGCTCAAGGGTATCTGGATGAATTGATGCTGGAGGCTGCGTTGCGCCACGATCCCGATTTTTGCGTGGGTATTCGGGCAAATTTTGAATTCTTCCAGGTGCCCTCAACTTTTCCCCTTGACCCCATCCCCAGAAAGTTCTGCGATATGATGAATGGGACTCCCAAAACATCCGCAACGGGGATTACAACTCTGTGCCGACTGGTTTCCGGATCCTCCACTGAAGGGTTGACCCTCTACCTTCCCTTGAATGGATAGCCCAAATTTTATCGCTTAACCCTCGAAAGAATATGTCTAGTTCTCAGCCCACCGATTCATCTCTATTGTCTGGTCATGAGCCGGTTTACGAAGGACAATTTGGTTCCTTTTCTATTACCCCTAGCGATCGTCGCGGGGTGTGGATCTATCGCCTGGCCTTGAATGGTGCGGCCCTCAGCTTTGCGGTCGGAACCGCGATCGTTGTGCTGGGAGGGGAAAGTTTCGCTAACCTGCAACGCTTAAGTGCCTGTTATGCCGTTTTTTGGCTCTGTCTGGGAGTTGCCCTAGCCACCATTCACATTTATTTAGTTGCGCTACACCGAGTACTCCAGGGGTTTTGGTTGGTGGGGGGCTTGGCTTCACTGTGGATTAGCCTCAGCCAACCGGATCCCCTCGGACTTTATGTTTATCAACACCCTACCGCCATTTTTGGGGTGGGCTTTACCTTCGCGGCTTTAACAGGGGTGTTCTTTAAGGAAGGCTTTTGTTTCGATCGCTGGGAAACGAAACTCTTAACCCCGATCGTACCGGGATTGTTGTTAGGCCATTTAGGGGGACTTTTACCGGCTGCGGTGGAGCAGGGGGGGCTAATCCTTTGGGCTATTTTATTTGTCAGTTTTGGCTTGAATAAATTTGGCCAAGCGGTGCCAGGAGATATTGGCGATAAAAGCGTTTTTGAATACCTAAAAACAGCGAAAAAAAAGCCGGTTTAGCCCTGTTTAGGTGTCTGAGTTAGGTTTCTGAATAATCTTGACCACAGCCATATTTTAAGGTTTGTTGCCAGCACTGAAATTGATAGCGCAGGCGATCGTTTTGCAGGGACTTAAATAGTGGCTCTAGGGCATGACTGAGGGGCAGCAAAGCCCGGTATCCCGTCAAATTAAGGTAGTGCTGGCTCCATTCTAATAAAGCTCCCAGACCCACTTGAGGAATCACCGACGCGATCGTGGCGGGGTAGCGAACTCCAGTTTGAGCCAGGGTTTGGCTGAGGGGTAACCACTGCACCACATCCTGTAAAAAGGGACGGATTACGGGTTCCCCTCCCGCTGCTAAGACTTGAAAGACCGACCCGAGCAGTTGATTGATCTGTTCCGGCGGTAGATTTTGCTGAAAACCTACCTGCATCGTGCGCTGAAATAACCAAGTGGCAGACAGATTCGGTTGATAGCCATTGATCCACTGCAGCGCAGCGCGATCTAAATAGTCCCCTTTCAGCGCACTGTGCAGGGTTTGGCTGAGGCGGGAAAGATGGCGCAGCAAAGCGCCAAAACCACCAAAACTTAGGGGCGATTGTAAGCCACTGCTATCCCCCACTTGAAAAATCCGATCCCAACCGGGAACGAGGGGACTTTGACGGTAGGCCGGTAAAAGCCCAAAGAGCACTCGCTGAATTTGCAATTGCTCTAAGTCCACCTCTTGATACTCCGGCAGGAGTTGCCAGTATTGTTGCATCAAGTCTTCCAAACTGGGGCGATCGGGATGGGCTCCGCCATAGGTAAAGAGGTAGGTGGTACGGCCATCCCGGGCCGGAAAGGCTTCCCAAAAGAATTGACTCCCCTGGATGATGGGGGTAAAGGAGACAAAGAGATCACCGGTTTCATTTTGAGGGAAGCCCTGAGCGCAACTTCCCACCACTAAACAGACGCTATCGGGTTTATGCAGTCCCCTTTGATAGCGGAGTTGTTTCACCAAGGGGGAGAAATGCCCCAAACAGTCCAAAAAGAGGCGGCTGGATAAGGGAGTTTCTACGGCCGAATCCCTGGATCCGGTGAGAATTGCCACACCATTGGGATGAACGATCGCCCCTCGGAGTTCAGTTTGCTCCAGCAGGGTACCCCCCCACGCCAAAAATTTTGCTTTCAATTTTTCTAACAGGGTGACGGGGGAAACCCCGACATTGAGCACATCCCGCACCCAAAATTCAGGACTATTACCAAAGGCAATGCGCCCCGGATTGTATTCAGAGGCGATCGTTTCCTCAAGCTCGTCCGCCGTCAGCAACTCCAATTCCAGCAATACCTGCAATTCCGATCGAGAGATATTCCACTCCTGATCTCGCCCCCGGAGCATTCCTCGTTCTACCACCACAACCCGCCAGCCCTGACGTTGCAAGGCTGCTGCCATCACAATACCGAGGGTGCCTCCCCCCACCACCACATCCCACTCCACCTCAATCAATGGCTCAGCAGATTCCCTCACCCAGGTTGGGGGAACGGGAGCAGCATCCCGCCGGATTTCCCCCCAGAGGCGATCGACTTGACGGAGGGAATGGAGGGGATTACCGGGAACTGAAGCCAAAAGACGATCGAGGGACATGGCGGTGACGGGTTAATGTTCCGGCGTTACGAGTAAACTTTGCCAAAGGTCTAGATTGTCTGAATCGGCACTTGCCGGGAGTAACAATCGCCAGGTTTTATTCTCTGCCTGTTCTTGCAGATAGAGATCAAAAGGATTGCCGCTTTGGGTCAGGGTTTGATTGGGAAATTTGAGGCGTAAGGTATAGTTACCTTGCACATGGTAAGTGGGTAAGCGATCGTGGAGAAAAACCTGCTGATCCTCAATGGTAATGCCTTGCACTTGAAAATCTGGCTGAGTTAGATCTAAGGCCTCACTCAAAGCCGTCTGGGTATAGTCCAAATAGAGACTAATGCCTTCCCGGACGATCGACTGACTGACAAAATTGCCACTACAGCCCCAGATCAATAGACTGCTCAGCAGAACCAAAACAGTCTTCAGGGTAAAAATCAATCTCTGACGCATATTGAGCAGCCCTGTAACAGAAACCTATGGCGCATTGATCATACCGCATGATTAACCATCCCCTGCACCCACCCGCGCTGTACCCGTAGGGTCAGCGGGTCAGCGGGTCAGCGCCGGGAGGATGTCACGGCTACGGCAGTCCGCTACAATGGAAGACTGCGAATTAGCTAGGAGGTTGGAGCGATGACCCTCAGAGAACGAATTGACGGGGATCTTAAGGCGGCCATGAAAGCCAAAGATAAGGTGCGTTTGGAAACGGTGCGCAGTATCAAAAAACTGATTTTAGAAAAGGAAGTGGAGGCGCGGGCTGCCACGGGAGAAAGTACCCTAACCCCCGATCAGGAGTTGCAGTTACTCTCTCAACTGGCCAAGCAACGGCGGGATGCAATCGAGCAATATCAAAAAGCGAACCGGCCGGATCTCGCAGAGCAGGAGGCGGGAGAACTAGCGGTCATTGAAGAGTATTTACCCCAACAATTGACCGAGGAAGAAGTCAAAACGATCGTTTTGGAGGTGATTGCAGCGGTGGGCGCTACTTCTGCTAAAGACATGGGTAAGGTGATGGGCCCCGTGATGCAGCGCCTTAAGGGGCAGGCGGATGGCAAACTGGTGCAAGGGTTAGTGAAGCAAAGTTTATCGGCTTAGATTCTAGAATTAATTGTTCGTCATTTGTAATGATTATTTGTAATGAGGATCCGTAATTAGGTTCATGACTTCTGATTCTTTAGATTGGCTCTACCGGGGCACCCACGAAATTTTTCCCCACCAGCCCGAGAGTAAAGCGGTGACGGAAAATTTAGAAGCTCGCCTCCACAGCGATCGTCCCCTGCGGGTGAAACTCGGCATTGATCCCACGGGGAGCGACATTCATCTGGGGCACAGTATTCCCATTCGCAAGTTAAGAGCCTTCCAAGATGCGGGTCATACGGCAGTGCTGATTATTGGCGACTTTACAGCCCAAATTGGCGATCCTAGCGGCAAGTCTGATGTGCGCAAGCAATTAACCGCCGCTCAAGTGAAAGCCAATGCCGAAACCTATCTCACCCAAATTCGCCCGATTTTGGATTTTGATACCCCCGATCGCTTAGAAATTCGCTACAACTCCGAATGGTTATCCCATCTAGATTTAGGCAAAATTTTGGAGTTGCTTTCCACCATGACCGTGGGGCAAATGCTGGCCAAGGAAGGTTTTGCAGAACGGTATGGTCAAGGCAACCCGATTTATCTACATGAATTTTTGTATCCCCTGATGCAGGGGTATGACTCCGTGGCAGTGCAAGCCGATGTGGAACTGGGGGGCACCGATCAAAAATTTAATATTGCCGTAGGCCGCGATTTACAGCGTCATTTTGGCCAAACCCCTCAGTTTGGTCTACTCCTACCCATTTTGTTGGGGACGGATGGCGTACAAAAAATGAGTAAGTCCCTCGATAATTATGTGGGGTTACAGGAAGATGCCCTCAGCCAGTATTCCAAGTTGGAAAAAACCCCCGATGCCCTAATTGAATCCTATTTTGAATTGTTGACGGCCGTTCCCCTCGATCGTCTAGCGGAAAATCCCCGCGATCGTCAAAAACAATTAGCCTTAGAAATTGTTCAACAATTTCACGGTGCCGAAGCAGCCCAGGCGGCTCAACAGGCAGCCTTAACCCTCGTCCAAGGCAACTCAGCCCAAGCGGAAGCGGTGCCAGAATTTTCCCTAGAGCATATTGAATTTCCCGTCAAATTATTTTACCTGGTGAGTGCAGCCGGACTATGTAAAACCAGTTCCGATGCCCGTCGCCAAATTCAGGGCGGAGCTGTTCGTTTAGATAGCGATCGTTGTGAGGATCCTAACTTAATCTTTGAGTCGGCGGAATCATTACAGGGAAAGGTGTTGCGTGTGGGTAAAAAGAAGTTTGTCCGCTTAGTTCAGCAATCCTAACTCAGGGGAGGACGGCTTTCCACTAAAAGCGAAAAAATTGAATGGAAGAGTGTGCCGCACCCTACATTTCGCAGGTTCATGAGAGACAATAATATTTCTGGCAATGTGAACCCAGTAATTTCAAAACCTGTAGATGAAAATCGGTAGGGAGTGTCAAGTATTTTGTGTAAGCAAAAAATTAGAGCGGAAAACGGTCAGGAAATTCGATCGCAAAGCGAGCCAGGGCAGCATTCCAGTTTAGAATTGGCTTCGTCCATTTCTTGGC
>JBEAPM010000532.1:0-7155 GCA_041164445.1 Cyanobacteriota bacterium | reverse complement strand
TCCGAGCTAGGGAAGCACTCGGAAGTCTGTAACATCTAGTGACTCGATGGGCTATTCACCTCTTACGTTGTCCGAATTGGCTCGGACAATCCCCGTCGCTTTAGCGCGGGGTTGGTGAACTCTTAGCGGAGTCCCCTTACACTGGATATCGCTGGGAAACTCCCGCCCTGAGCCACTCAACCGCAACCCAGCCCTTTCAGTTTGTCCTGCTCAACGCAAAACAGATCAAAAGACCTATGCGGCTTATTTCACTCCGGACAATGAGGATCACGAGGATCACGGGATTGTCTTGTTTCCGAGCCTGAGGGGTGATGCCACCCTGATCGTTCCCTCACCCCGCACAGATGTAGATGCCTATGGGCATTTAGCGGCTTTTATGCGGTATGGGCCCAAGGCGCAACAGGATGCCTTTTGGCGGAAGATTGGTATCGCTGTACAGGCTCGCCTTGGCTCTACCCCCCTTTGGCTGAACACGGCTGGAGGTGGAGTCGCCTGGCTCCATGGGCGCATTGATTGCAGACCAAAGTACTACGGTTACTCGCCCTACAAAGGGGTTAAGCAACCTCTAGACTTTAGCATGATGCCTCATTCTGTTAGACAGCTTTTTGGCAACTCTAGATCACCGTGGTTCTACCCATTTTTCTGATGACTATGTTTCAATCCACTCTATCTCGGGTTTTGCTCAAGAGCGCTAGGGCCTTGATGATGCCGATCGCTGTTGGGCTGTGGACTTTACCCGTACACGCTCAAACCGATGCACAAATCTCTACTTTAGTTGAAGCTTTGCGACTCGCAGCCCCTGAACCCATCGGCACAGAGCGGTTGTATAGTGATTGGCAAATTAAAGGAGAAAATGTTCAGGGTTGGGCGCGGTTTTGTAAACAACCGACAACCCTTATTGAATTTGAAACGAATCCTGATCTGGCTCGATCGATCGTTACCTGTATTGTTGCGGATTTACTCCAAGAAGAATACGAAGCGAGCGGCAATCGTCTAGAAACAGCGGTAAAACGATCGGCCTCGTGGTGGATGACGGGGGATTCAACACAGTACCTTAATGATTCAACGATCGCTGAATATGTAGAAGCGGTGTGGAGCTTTTACCTGGGTCAGTTGCAGCCCAAGGGCTAACCCCTTTCCCCCTCCCAAACCAGGCGTGGGTCAAAATGTCTCCGTATTGTTTGACTAGATTCAGATTGCCTCAACGCATGGGGTAAACAAGAACTTCAGTAATAGTGACAACTATCTGTCCCTGAAGTCGCTCTAACTATTCCATGAGTCACGTTCCTGATTTACATAAGTTTGTGCATCAATCGGCCCGTTGCACCCGTTCCGGGTAAGGGATCAAGTCGTCGTTGAGCATGGCTCCACGAATAAACCCCAGGATCGAAGCGGCAATATCCTCGTTGCGGGCATTGCCGGTCTAAGATCTGGGCAATCTGTCGCCGTTCCCTCAGCCCCCGGCTATGAACCCAAAGAAATGCAAAGTTTTGAGAAGCTTTGATCACGGAAGGCACTCCCGTCAGGGAGCGTCACTTACAGGATTTTTGCGTCCCTAACTGCATTTACATCTACCACTTTTCTGGCTGTGCGGCCGCACGCTTCCATTAAACTTTTCAGTGAAAAGCCGATCTAGCAATCCTCAATGGGGTTATGCGCTGTGCGCCCGAAAGACCCTCGATTAATTTTGGCGGGCGGCGCAGTCGCCCGCCAAAATCCCTATTCTGGTGCGGGGACTACCGCAAAATTTCTCATTTTTTGAGGTGCCCACTAATACTAGTAGACTCATGAAGCGTTTTGGACTCAAATTTGTCTCTTCGAGGTGATACCCACCGGATTTCCAGTTCCTGAACATTTCTTCAATATTTGTGCCCTGCCAATTTAGAGCTTCAAAGCTTTACTTTGCTGGGGGATCCCCTCAGCCTTTGAAGAAGATACCGTGATGGAGATCCTTGCCCTGTCTATAAAGTCGAATATGATAGACTAACTACGTGTTTTTTTGGGGATCCATCGCTAATCTGGATTGGATCTTGTATTAAATTTTACATATCTCTGTTTACGTAACCAGGGTTAGTTCCTTGAGGACTTTTGTATATGTCCGAGCTTGAACGGCAGGCTATTCGCCATTTTTTAGTAATAGAGGATAGTCAAGGTAAACGCTTATTTCCCTTACGCTCTGCCAGCTATTCTCTGGGTCGGGATTCCCGCAATTCGATTCTTTTAAACTCCAAGTCTGTGTCTCGACAACACGCTTTACTGCTGAGAATTACTCTGCCAGACTCCGACCAATACTTGTTTCGGGTTTTAGATGGTAATCTGCGAGGTAAACGGAGTACCAATGGGCTTTTCATTAACGGGGAACGCTCTACTGCCCATGATTTGCGCCACGGCGACTTGATTGAGTTTGGCACGAACGATGTAATCGTTACCTATCACACCCTCACCAACCTCTCCGATCTGGAATATCAATCCCTGTGCAAAGCGGACAATCCCATCAGCTTCTTAGAGGAAGTTTCCGATGATCCCGCTACTGTAATTGCGACATCTTTATCGTCCCCAGAATCCAGAGAAGCCTCTTTAATGCGCCTCGCGTCTTTCCCTGAGTTAATGTCCAATCCGATCGTGGAGATGGATCCGGAAGGGAACATTTCCTACATTAATCCAGCCGCAACGGAGTTGTTCCCCGAACTGAGACAGGAGGGGCTACGCCATCCGGTGCTGGATGACCTTTTACCCGTGAACCTAGAGGGAGAAAGTATTGCCTATACTCGGGTTGTGCGCTGCGGACAATTATTTTTTGAGCAAGCCATCAATTATTTACCGACTAACGAGCTGATCCGAATTGTCATGACGGACATTACCGCTCGCAAGGAGGCGGAGACGGCCTTAGAAAAACGCGATCGTCTTTTGCGGGCAATTTCTGAGAGTAGCTCCCACTTACTGCGGGAAACAAATTATACGCTAGCCCTTCAAGAAACTTTGCGCTTAATTGGTGAATCGATGGAAGTCGATCGGGTTTGTCTGTATGAAAACCATCCCCATCCCGATAGTGGCGAAGTGGCCATGAGCTTACGCCAAGAGTGGGTCGCGGCAGGAGTATTGCCCTTGCAAGGACAACCGCAAAGCCAAAATCAATCCTATGCCCAGGGGCACCTCCAGAACTGGTATAGCCAACTTCAAGCGGATCAGACTTTGCAACCGATTCGGGGTGAAGATCCTCAACAAGATGAGGCTTTTTTTCTGCCCTATTACATTCAGTCTGCTCTGATTGTGCCTATTTTTAGCAATTTGGCGCTCTGGGGGCATCTCAGTGTTCATGATTGCCAAAATCTGGGAAGATGGTCAGCCCATGAAGAGTCAGGCTTACGGACTGTGGCTGCCAATATTAGTGCAGTGTTACAGCGTCAACAGGTGGAGGAGGCAAACCGGTACCGCGCTAACCATGATCTCTTAACGGGCCTACTGAATCGATCCGCCTTTGATGAGCTTCTTATCAACGTACTGCGCGCTGCACAAAAAGACCAGAATCATCTCAGTATTTTATTCCTAGATTTAGATCGATTTAAGGAAATTAACGATCGCTGGGGACATAGCCTTGGGGATCAATTACTCAAAGCTGTCTCAAGCCGTCTGCAATCCTTATTCGAGGCTCCGGTCACCATTGCCCGTTGGGGAGGAGACGAATTTATTTTATTACTGCCCAATGTTTCTGCTGAAGCCGTGCCCGATCAAGCCCAACTGGTTTTAGATCTCATGGATCCTTCCTTTCAACTGCGGGGCAAGGAATTTTCCCTGACCACGAGTATTGGCATTACCTCCTGGGGGCCAGAAACCTCTTCAGACACGTTTATTGATGCGGAAACCCTTGTCCGCCAAGCCGATATCGCCCTCTATAAAGCAAAAGCTTTAGGACGTAGTTCCTATGCAATCTACCAACCAGCAGATCGCAACAATGAAGCAGATCTTGACTTAGAACAGGATTTGCACCACGCCTTAGAGCGAAGAGAATTTCATTTGCTCTACCAACCCCAGGTGAATTTAATCAACCAGAAAATTATGGGGATTGAAGCCCTACTGCGCTGGAAACACCCCACCCGAGGCCTGATTTCCCCCGGCATTTTTATTCCCATTGCGGAGGAACGGGGATGGATTGGAGCCATTGGCACCTGGGTTTTACGAACCGCCTGTACCCAGGCTAAGATTTGGCAAAATCAAGGCTATCCACCAGTTACTCTCTCGGTTAATCTGTCCTTAAAGCAGTTCCGATCGCCCCATTTGGTGCAAGAAATTGCCGATATTTTAGCGGAAACGGAATTAGCGCCAAAATATTTAGAGCTAGAAGTCACTGAATCAACCGCTGTTCAAGATTTGGAGTATACCCAAATGATTTTGCAGCAGCTCAATGACCTTGGGCTGCGTCTTTCTATTGATGATTTTGGGACGGGCTATTCGTCTTTGAACCGCCTGCAAAAATTACCCTTACATACCCTAAAAATTGATCAGTCTTTTGTCCGCGAAATTGCAAAAAATCCCAAGGTTTCTCACATTATTGCTGCGATCGTTTCCCTAGGGCGCAGTCTCAATTTAGACTTAATTGCGGAAGGCGTTGAGTTGCCGGAGCAGATGGAATTTTTAAAGTCCATTGACTGTGACACCGCCCAGGGCTATTTCTTCCACCGTCCCCTCTTGCCCGAGGATATTACGGCAATTTTTCAAGCTGGTCAGACGGCATCTTCATCAGACCCCCTCGCTTAAACCTTTCGCGGCGATCGGGTTTCCCTTTGAGCCCGAACCCTTTAGGCTTGGAAAGATGGTCTATGTTTGGAGAGTGAACCGCTATGGAGATTCAAGCTGCCGTGGCCTGGGAAGCTGGGCAACCCCTGAGCGTTGAAACGGTGCAGTTACAAGGGCCCCAAACGGGGGAAGTCCTGGTCGAAATCAAAGCAACGGGGGTCTGTCACACCGATGCCTATACCTTGTCCGGCCGGGATCCGGAAGGACTATTTCCGGCGATCTTAGGTCATGAAGGGGCGGGTATTGTCCAAGCGGTGGGCGCGGAGGTTACCAGTCTCAAACCAGGTGATCATGTAATTCCCCTCTACACCCCTGAATGTCGGCAGTGTAAATTTTGTCTGAGCCAAAAAACCAATCTGTGCCAAGCCATCCGTGGTACTCAGGGCAAGGGACTCATGCCCGATGGAACTCAACGCTTTTCCTGTCAGGGCAAACCCCTCTATCACTATATGGGCACCTCAACCTTTGCCAACTATACGATCGTTCCCGAAATTGCCCTGGCTAAAATCCGTCCAGATGCCCCCTTTGATAAAGTCTGCTACATCGGCTGTGGGGTCACTACGGGAATTGGGGCCGTCTTATTTACCGCCAAAGTAGAGGCGGGGGCCACGGTCATTGTCTTTGGCTTGGGGGGCATTGGTCTGAACGTCATTCAAGGCTGTCGTATGGTGGGAGCCCATCGCATTATTGGGGTGGATGTCAACGCCCGCAAAAAGACGATCGCTGAGCAATTTGGCATGACTGACTTTGTGAATCCCCAAGAGGTGGAGGGAGATTTAGTGGCTCACCTGTTGGACATTACGGAGGGCGGAGCGGATTACACCTTTGAGTGCATTGGCAATGTCAACGTCATGCGCCAAGCCCTAGAAGCTTGTCATAAAGGGTGGGGCATTTCCACCATTATTGGGGTGGCGGGAGCCGGGGAAGAGATTGCCACCCGTCCGTTTCAGTTAGTAACCGGTCGCGTCTGGCAAGGCAGTGCCTTTGGGGGAGCCAGGGGACGCACCGACGTTCCCAAAATCGTGGATTGGTATATGGAGGGCAAAATTCGCATTGATGAATTAATCACCCATACTTATCCCCTCCAGGAGATTAATCAAGCCTTTGATTCGATGAAAGAGGGCGATGCTATTCGCAATGTCATTGTATTTTAAGGTGTTTTAAGGCTTTGTACCCGAGGAGGCTACTCAAGCCAACTTCTGCCCCCAAGGCTAAGCTAGCAACGGGAATTGCCCCCACCAGTAAGAGGGTTTTAGACCCATTTTTCTGATAAATCCAGTGGGTTCAGGCTCTTGTTCTCAGGATAACCACTGCCGCAGTAAGTTCGATAAAGATTTAGAAACCAGATCAAATTCTGGGGTTTTCCCCCCTTGGGCAAAAAGACTACGCTGCACTGTTTCGAGATCAAACAAGATCTCTCGCTGCTCTGCCTGACGAATCCAACTTTCGACCCACCCGACTACAGCCCAACGTTCGCCTGCAGTGATGGGGTTCACTCGGTGCAAGGTCGTCGAGGGATAAACGATCGCGGATCCAGCCCCTAGCTTATAGGTTTGCTCTGAATCCGCCCCCTCTATGACTAACTCTCCTCCCCCGTAGGTTTGGGGATCACTCAAAAAGACGGTGAAGGACAGATCACTTCGATATTCCCCCGCCATCAAGGCATTATCGACATGGCGGCCATAGGACATCCCGACTCCATAACGACTAATCAGCAGAGAATGTAGTCGTCTCGGCCGAACTGCCGCTTGAAATAAGGGGTGTGCTAGCAGCGCCTGGGTAATTTCTGCCTTAATTTCTTTGCCGATGGGATCCGGGGTGGAGACTTGCTCATTACCTTTCACGGTTCTGGCATACCACCCCGCAGTCGTCCGTCCATCCACCAAGTTCAGCCCTTGGAGACGATCGTCAATGTCCTGGATTTGTGGAGGAGAAAGGAGATCCAGGATTTGGAATAACATAACGGTGAATTAGCCTTCTCCGCCTTCCCCACCTTCACCTTCATCTTCAGGGGAGGGGCTAGACTCTGGGGTAGTTTCTGTACCTTCTTCGTCCTCATCACTGGGAGATGCCTCCGGAGATGGAGATGGGCTAGGTTCGGGAGTTGTTTCTTCCGTTGTAGGGGATGGGCTCACTTCCTCTACCGGAGACGTTTCGGGAGCAGGGGTCTCTCCGCCATTATTGGCTGCGGTACAGGCAACGGTAGAGGTTGCCAGACCCAGAGCAAGAAAGAGTTCGACGGACTTAATGGGCTTCATATTTCACCAAATAATTCAAGGTTTAAACGGAGTTGAATATAAAACTACAGCAATCCTAGATGGGTTGTGTGGTGTGCGCGCACACCACACAACCGGTTCAGCA
>JBEAPM010000531.1:0-8676 GCA_041164445.1 Cyanobacteriota bacterium | reverse complement strand
TCCGTACAATTTTGAACTGGGCATTGATTTACGGGAACAAATTACCCTCTGCGATGTGGGGGATGTGTTTACCATTCCCGCCAATAATGAGAAATCTTTTGATCAAATTTCTAAGGGCATTGCCCACATTTTTAGCAGCGGTGCCTTCCCCATCGTCCTCGGTGGCGACCACTCCATTGGCTTCCCCACCGTCAGAGGGATTTGCCGCCATTTAGGGGATAAAAAAATGGGCATTATTCACTTCGATCGCCATGTGGATACCCAGGAAACGGATCTTGATGAACGGATGCACACCTGTCCCTGGTTCCATGCCACAAATATGGCCAATGCTCCAGCTAAAAATCTGGTGCAGTTGGGGATTGGGGGGTGGCAGGTTCCCCGGCAGGGCGTAAAGGTCTGCCGGGAACGGGCCACAAATATTTTGACGGTGACGGATATTACGGAAATGGGGATAGATGCCGCAGCCAACTTTGCTCTAGAGCGGGCCCTCGATGGCACGGATTGTGTCTGGATTAGCTTTGATATTGACTGTATTGATGCCGGTTTTGTCCCTGGAACGGGCTGGCCAGAACCCGGTGGACTGCTGCCCCGTGAGGCGTTGGCCCTACTCGGCAAGATTATCCAAAAAGCACCGATCGCCGGTCTAGAAGTGGTGGAAGTTTCTCCTCCCTACGACATCAGCGATATCACCTCCCTGATGGCAACCCGGGTCATTTGCGATGCTATGGCGCACTTGGTCTTGTCCGGTCAGTTGCCTCGATCGGAAAAGCCCGCCTATATTCATCCCGAAGCCAATATGGCGGTGGATCAAGCCTGGATTTAACTGGATTTCAACTCACTGCAACGAAGATGCACGAAACTGATATGACCAAAGCCCTGATCCTCACGGTGCGGGACTGGTGGGAGTCTCAACCGGAGCCGTTGCCCGTTGCCCGCATTCACCTGGTGGTGGGGCAATTTACCTGTGTGGAGCCCGCTAGCCTTCAGTTTGCTTTTGAGGTACAAACCCAGGGCACGTTTTTGGAGGGGGCTAGCCTGGCCATTCGGGAAACTCCACTGATTGCCTTTTGTCTGCCCTGTCAGCAGGACTATCGCCCTGTGTTGGGGCTCCAGTATGCCTGTCCCCAGTGCGGTCATCCCATGGCGGAAATCCGATCGGGGCGAGAGTTAAAAATCGATCGTATTGAACTGGAAGCAGAAGCCCATGCACCAAACCCTTGATGCCGCCCTCGAAATTAACCTCCTCCATGCCAACCAGGAAGGTGCCGATCACAACCGTGCCCATTTTGATGCCTGGGGGATTACCTGTTTAAACTTGATGAGTAGTCCGGGGGCAGGCAAAACCAGCCTGTTAGAGAAAACCCTAGAGGCGTTGACCTCCAAGCTGGAAATTGCCGTCATTGAAGGAGACATGACCACCCAGTTGGATGCCGATCGTCTCCGAGCCTATGGGGTGCCCGTGATTGCCATTAATACCGGCCGATCCTGTCATCTAGACTCCCGCATGGTGGCTGGGGGCATTCACCAACTGAGTCAGGAGTGCAACCCCCAGACCCTAGATCTGGTGGTGGTGGAAAATGTCGGCAATCTGGTCTGTCCCGCAGAGTTTGAGGTGGGAGAACACGCCAAAGTGGCCCTCCTCAGTGTGACGGAGGGCGAAGACAAACCCCTCAAGTATCCCGTCATGTTCCGGGAGGCAGATTGTTTACTGATTACCAAACTGGATTTGGCTCCCTATGTGGATGTGGAGATCGATCGTATTATTGCCAATGTGCGCCAAATTAACCCCTATGTTGTTATTTTTCCGGTGTCGGCTAAAACGGGGGAAGGACTCGCGGCCTGGTTCCAGTGGGTTTACGATTTGGGGAAAGACTTGCAGGCTTAAGCCAAGAAAAAACCCTTAGCCGTAAGGCGGGCCTTGATAAACCGATAGCTCATCCACCCGAATCTCAAACCTCTCCACCCTGTCTGGTGTGGGCAAGGTTTCGCAGTATGATCTAAGCCGTGAATCCGGCCATTTGCTGAAGGTTGGATTTTTCAGACTCAATTCCTAACGACTCTACCGATCGTATTTCATGACTACTCCCACCGATAATATTGAAAAAGCGGGCAAATTCCAGTGGTTTTACCGTGAATCTGAACCCCTCACC
Organism: Cyanobacteriota bacterium; assembly: GCA_041164445.1. Classification (GTDB taxonomy): domain Bacteria; phylum Cyanobacteriota; class Cyanobacteriia; order Prochlorotrichales; family Prochlorotrichaceae; genus JBEAPM01. The sequence continues at coordinate 6,526 of JBEAPM010000531.1, read as the reverse complement.
CCCTCACCTGATCGCTTGCCCGTGATCCTCTTGCACGGCATTGTTGCCCAAAGTTACAGTTGGCGAGGTGTTCTGCCCGCCTTGGCAGAGCAAGGCTTCAGGACGATCGCCCCCGATTGGTTAGGAACCGGTTATTCCGATAAACCCGATCTCTTTGACTTTTCCTATCAGCCCGATGCCCTCGTGCAAGAACTGGGCAACTTTTTTGAAGCCTTAGGGTTGGAGAAGTTTCACTTGGTCACTCAAGGCTTTCTCGGCTCTGTGGGTATTCAATATGCATTACGTAATCCAGAGCGCATCGATCGTCTGGCCATTGTCAATGCCCCCATCAACCGCAATTGCCGCCTCCCCTGGAAACTCAAGCAAATGGCCCTGCCCTTAGTGGGCGATATGGCCACCCAGGATCCCCTTTTGGTGGATCGAACGTTAGAAGGGGCCGGGGGGTATCGAGTAGAAGATGAAGATTTAGATATTTATCGTCGCCCCTTTCTCAAAAGTTCCGATGCTGGACGATCGCTGGTGGCTACCCTGCGGCGCTTAAAAGTTCCTCAGATTACGGCAGAAATTGAAGATGGCCTTAAAAGCTGGTCTAAACCCCTGTTATTGCTCTGGGGCGATCGGGATCCCTGGTTACCTTGGGAAGAGATTCAAGCCTTTGCTCAAACTTTATCCGGTGCTGAATTTACTACCCTGGAAGAAGTTGGCCACTATGCCCAGGAAGACTGGCACGAAAAAGTCAGCGAGGCACTGATTTTGTTTCTCAAGCGTAAAGTATGAGCTAGCACCCTAATCAGAGCGATCGATCGATCGCTGGCGAGTCAGTCTCAAGTCTCGATGAGAATTGAGTAACGGGGGCAGGCCATTCTGCTGAATTTTGAGTTCTAAGTAGCCCGTTTGTCGATCGAATTCCCGCTTGAACACATAGTGGGGTAATTCCGCTAGCACCAGTTCCACCGTGGTATACACGAGGCACCCTTCCATCAGGTGCCCCCCCGTGACTCGCCCCCAGGCATCGGCAATGGACAGATGAACATGTACCCCATTGGGGGACAACGTTCCCCCGAGGGAAACAATTTCAAATTGCCGTTTGAGGAGGCGGGGAACCGATCGTCCTGCAAAGCGGAGGGTCGCTTGCTCTAAACTTCCCACTGCACTGACAATACAACCGGCTTCGATTTCTTCTCGGGCAACCCAAGCTTGCAGTGCCAGTTTCAAATCATCCTGGGGCTTCAGTCGCAGTGCAAAAGTTCGCATCATTCAAAGGACAGCGCAATTATTTCTTCATTGCATAATAGCCTTGTAAGACCTGCCTGACCATTGGCCCGGCAATTTTTCCGCCGCCGCCACCGGAGTTTTCAGCAAAGGCTACCACCACAATCTCAGGGTCATCCGCTGTGGAATAGGCCCCAAACCAGGCATGATTCTCCCGAGGGGGATCTTCTGCTGTCCCGGTTTTACCCGCAAAGAAGGGGAGATTGCTGCCCGCAATAATGCCCGTACCTGTACCCCTAGACATCACCTCCTCTAACCCCTGCTGGAGTATCGCAACGGTGCTGGGTTGTAAATTCAGGGACTTCCGCCAGTTTCTTGAGGCTTCATTGTCTTTTTGGAGATGGGGTTGAACCCGATCGCCGCCATTGGCCGCCACCGCAAACATCACCGCTACCTGGAGGGGGGTAGATTGTAAATACCCCTGGCCAATCGACATATTAATGGTATCCCCCATAAACCAAGGCTCATCCAAAACTTCTCGCTTCCAAGCATCATCCGGGACTAAACCGGGGGATTCTTCATCGTAGAGTTCAATGCCGGTGTGTTCGCCAAAGCCAAACCGTCGAGTCCAATCGGAAAGGATTTCCCCCCCAATGCCCATGGCAATTTGGTAAAAGAAGGTGTCACTACTCCAGGCTAAGGCTCCCGCAAATCCTAAGGTACCAAAACCGGCATTGTTCCAGTCCCAAAACTTATGCCCTGAGACATCCACGTAAGGATAGGTGGGCAGGTAGGTACCAACGCTATACCGACCCGACTCGATCGCTGCCGTTGTGGTGACAATTTTAAAGGTGCTAGCCGGTGCAAAGGCATGTAACGATCGATTCAAAAAAGGGTGATCTTGATTTTGCAATTGCTGCCACTGGGCTTCGGTAATTCGGCTGGAAAAGAGATTGGGGTCGTAGGTGGGACGGCTGGCCATGGCCAACACGCCACCATTATTCGGATCAATAGCAACGATCGCCCCTCGGGTGTTGCCGAGGGCTTTTTCCACAATTTTTTGCAACTCTAAATCGATGGTTAACGTAACATCGTTGCCAGAAATCGAGGGACGCTCTCCTAAAATCCGCACAATTTCCCCCGCCGCATCCACTTCCACCTGTTGCCCACCCCATTCTCCCCGCAACTGAGACTCTAGGGCATCTTCCACTCCCAATTTGCCGAGAACATCCCCTAGGCGATAGCCCTCTGGTTCTAGTTCTTCTAACTCGCTATCGGTAATTTCGCCGGTATACCCCAAAACATGAGCTGCAAGATCGCCATTGGGATAATAGCGAACCGTTTCAGAATCAACTTCTATGCCTGGTAATTCTTGGCGAGCCTCTTCAATGGCAATGACTTGTTTTTCTGTAATCCAGCGACCCACGCGCACCCGATAGGGGGAATTGTAGCCTTCCTTTTCTAAACGGGCCAGGATTTCCGTTTCGGGAATCTGCAGAATTTGGGATAAACGCTCCAACACTTTGGGCCACTGTTCGGGCTCCTGGGCCACGGGCCAGAGAAACACGGAATAGGAGATACGACTCCCCCCCATCAAGCGACCTTTGCGATCAAAAATTTGCCCACGTTGGGGGGGTTTAGGGATGAGGCGAATGCGATTATCATCGGCCAGTTCTCGGTTCCGTTGGCCTTCCACAATTTGGAGATAGGCTAAGCGACTGCCCAACCCCCCCAGAAGCAGAAAAGAGACCACAAGCATGACAAACACAGACTGAAGAGACCGGCCGATCGTGCGGGCAGGGGTCTGGGGGGGTGCAATGGGGTTAAAGACAATCACAAAACACTCTCAATGCTCAATTCAGTTGTGTTAACAGGCTACCAACTCAGGCGAGAGAGTGCCACGATCCGCGCTACACTCTGCTGCCTTCAGTAGCCTTAAGATGGACTGGTTTTTTGTAAAATATCCAAACGCCTTTGGGCAATAGCGTTACTGGAATCCAATTCTAGAACCGTCTGATAGGTTTCAATAGCTTCAGTATTTAATTGTTTGCGCTCGTAAGCAAAGGCTAAATTTTTCAGCGCCACCACATAGCCCGGTACAATTTTGAGGGCATCCTTATAGTGACGAATCGCCAGATCGTACTGCTCTTGAGAGGCATAGGCATAGCCAAGGGCGTTGTAAATCAAGGCTGCTAGCTCTGAAGTGGGATCCAGCTTTTTAGACTTCAGGGCTTTTTGAAATTGTAAAATAGCCTGGGTCAGCAAATTTTTCCCTAGTAGAATACTCCCCAGTTCGTAATGCTCTTCGGGAAGCCCTGAGCCCTGGGAGAGTTTGCGTTGTAACTGCGTTAAGGTGAGTTCTGTTCGACGAGTTCTTAACACCTGGCGTAAAACGAACCAGCTTGCTCCCCCAAGGAAAGCAATCAGAATTAATAAGTAGACTACTGACAATGAATCAGTCATGTTTCCTCCCAGCCGAACAGATGGACTCTCCCCGCAGACTTAACGACTAGCGATTGACGGTTTCAGCGATCGTTTGAAAAGCTTGTGGATCTAGTACTGCAACTTGAGCCAACATTTTGCGATTGAGTTGAATATTAGCAGACTTCAACCCATAGGTGAGACGGCTATAGCTCAACCCATGTAGACGGGCAGCCGCATTAATCCGGGCAATCCAGAGACGACGGAAATCCCGCTTACGCTTACGACGATCGCGGTAAGCATTGCAGAGTGCTTTCATGACCCGCTGGTTAGCGGTACGAAACAGCTTAGACTGGCTGCCCTGAAAGCCTTTGGCCAGCTTAAAAATTTTACTGCGGCGTTTGCGGGCAACATTGCCCCGTTTAACTCTAGCCATAGTGGAATTAGATACTCCAGAAAAATTTCTTTAAGGACATTCGTGAGGAATTAAGCGTAGGGCATCATTAAGGAGACCCGCTCACAATCGGTCTCATGAATGACCGCATCCTGAGCAAGCTTACGTTTGCGAGCAGCGGTCTTGTGCTCTAACAGGTGACTGCGAAAGGGCTTACGGCGCATAAATTTACCGCTCCCCGTGACGCGAAAACGCTTCGCCGCCGCTTTACGAGTTTTTAACTTAGGCATGGGTGAATTCTTCTAAACACGGTCTATCATTGTACGCTGAGGGTTTCCGTTTGGGCAAGCCCCCGATCGATATTCCGATATTCTCCGCTAGCTCTCTAGCTCTCGCTAATTTTCCGCTTTCCACTGAAAGCGAAAAAATTTAAGGAAAGAGTGCGGTGCTCCGCGCCGCACTCTTCCGCCTTAAGTTGGTAGCCTAAAATTGCCAGATCTGTGGGAACCAGTTTTCTGCTGAGACCCGGAGGGAAAGGTTAGGACAAGCCCAATTCCCAGGGTGCGTGGCAGAGAAAGTCAAGCTGGAAAATTTGGCCAAAACCTTGAATAACCTTCTGTTGCACTTCTGAATAAGAAATTTCGGGTTTAAACTGTTGCAAGCTACCGACCGCATATTGATCAATCCCACAGGGCACGATCGCTTCAAATCCCTTTAGATCTGGGCAGATATTGAGAGAAAAGCCATGACAAGTGATCCAGCGTTTAACCTGAATCCCGATCGCCGCCACCTTAACATCGCCAATCCAAACTCCCGTTAAGCCCCGCTTACGATCGGCGGGTAAATCATAAGCTTGGATCACGTCAATGAGGATTTGTTCCAGTTGCCGTAGGTACCAATGTAAGTCCGTCTGGTGACGATGTAGATTAAAAATGGGATAGCCGACCAACTGCCCTAAACAATGGTGAGTAACTTCTCCGCCCCGACCAACTCGATGCAAAGGAAAAGGAAGGTCTGGCGATCGAATAAAGTCAAGAGAAGCCCCCCGCCCTAGGGTATAAACTGGTAAATGTTCCATCAGTAATAAAACATCAGCTCGATCGGGATTGCTCAAGCGCTGTTGCAATAGTTGGCTTTGCCAGTCTAGGGCCTGGGGATAGCTCACTGGGCTAGGGCAAGAACAGAGAAAAGCTAACATTATGGATCCTTTGCTTCATGGGGATTTTTCGAGGTGCCCGGTATAAATAGATCGATAAAAATTTTCTAATCCTTTCACCGCTGCTACATCAGAGTAGAGTCTATGTTTGTTCTGTTCGATCCTTTGACGAATATGTTCATTCCACGCCCGATCAACTCCCAGTTGAATGGCAATATCAATATATTCTTGTTCAGAATGAGCGATCGTTTCCGTGACCCCAAGCCGTTGTAAAATGCCATAACTATGGCGACCCCGCATAAAATCTCCAGGATAGGTAACCAGGGGCAGATTACAAGCGATCGCATCGAGACTCGTAACACCACCAGACCACCCTAGGCTATCTAGAGCAACGTTAACAAAAGATTGTAGAGCATAAAACTGAGGTTTAGGCATCACGGGAAATAGAGTACAGTATTGTTTCATTGCCAGATTTTGCGCCGCAAAGGCAATCTCAAGCCGTTCTAGAAAGGCTTGGGCAAGATATTCATCCGGTCGTGCCAGAAAAATAAATTGAGCATTGGGAACCTGCTCAGCGATCGCAGGAAAAATATAGTCGTATTGGGGTAAGTGTTTGAGTAACGTTTGGGTAAATAAATAAATAATACGATCAGGGCTAAGTTCCAATTGATCGGCTGTAATTGTGGGAATTTCAACTTCTTCTGGAATCAAACAAGAGGCAAGATAGGGAAGATAGACTAATGTTTCCGTATAATGATCTTGACTAGACCAGGATTCCATGAGTTGACTCGATAAAAAGTAATCTAGGTTAGAGGATCCAGAGGTCATTGGATTGCCCCAGAATCCGCATTGAATAGGAGCAAGTCTCAAGAAGGAATAGTAGGTAACACTAGTCCCGACATTGAGATCTAAAAAAACAAGAATATCGATCTGATCTCTGATAATTTGTTGCAGAATACTCGCGTCGCTATGGTTAAAAAGATAAAAACGATCGCTATGTTGCTCAAAGGTGAACGCGATCGAATCTTCGGGAGAATGTTTAGCGTTAATGCTATAGCAAAAAATTTCAAACTGAGAGCGATCGTGATACTGAATCCACCCCCTCGATAAATAGCCAATCACATGATCTCTTAAGCAGGTTCCCACATAGCCCACTCTGATTTTCTGAGGCGTTGCTCTGGGCTTAGCCTCTTCTCTGGTGCGATCGAGATCTAAACGAGGGGAGAGGGTATAGGGCAAGAGATCCGGTTGGGTAACTTGTAAAATAGCGGTTAGGATCTCAGCGATCGTTTTTGCGATCGGCACGGGAGTGTCAAGTATTTTGTGTAAGCAAAAAATTAGAG
>JBEAPM010000530.1:0-5165 GCA_041164445.1 Cyanobacteriota bacterium | reverse complement strand
TAATTCAGCGTTTTCCACCGCTTCTAAGTAGCGATCTCTATAGGGATCTACACATTTACCCGCCATGCGTTCAAAGCCAGGATCACAACGCAATTGGTCAGTCACGAGTAGAAATGACCCCGTACCCATCAAAGCGATCGCAAAGGCTACAAGGACACTCAAACGCCACGGCAGTGCTGGGGTGGGGGGAGGATCGATAGACTCCTTGGGGAGCCCACATTCAATACAATTGAGGTCGTTGTTATCCACGGGTTGATGCTTTCCTTTCGCCTCAGGATAGCTTTTGCCATTTTTGGGTATACCATCACAGATCCAACTCATGGTCTTGCCCTCCTACGGCAGAACCAGTAACACTGCTACCAAGATTCGATTTAATCCAGCGTAGATCTCTAGCCAATTCCAGCGTTGCTGTCCAGAATTGAATACCGCTCACTCACCTAGAGTTGCTGTGAAAATCAAGACTGAACAAAACTGAGTTTGGATTAACGATCAGCCTAGCTGGGATCCCATCTCAAGAACTAGAATTTATTAAAAAATCTCCATTTCTGAGATTTACACTTACCTTTAAATGTATCATGCCTGGGACAGGAATAACTCTCATAATGGCAGTCATGTTCACCCCCTCCCATGACTGAACGCCAGTCCTCTGCTTGTTCAGGAGCTTTTATGTCCATTTTCTCTCAACTCCGTATCGCTCTAAGCCGTTTCAAACCCTTAACATTGCTTGCTCTCTGCTCGATTATTCCCTATTCCTCCCGTCCAGCGATCGCTGCCAGTCCCTCTTACATCCAATCTGAAGCTACCGAAGCTACAACCGTCTCCGATATCTGGATTGCCCAGGCGGCCCTCGCTCGTTACCGCGATCGTCTCCTAGAGGCGGATCAGTTCTATCGCTCTGGAAACTTACAACAGGCAGCGGTGATTCAAGCCAGTGTCAAACCAGAATTTACGGGTAAAGGTGTTGCAATAACCGATCCCATTATGGACATTAACTCCCCGCGTCTCTCCGGGGCGGCTGGGGTATACTGGCGCAATGCGCAGGATGGCTTAGCCCAAAATCTGGAGAGTAAAATCTTTAAGCCTCTCCATCTTTTAACGGAAAATTATCCTGACTTTATACCGGGACATATTGCATTAGCGAGAGCCTGTGAAGAAAATCCCGTCGGCTGCGATCGCAATGCGGAGGGAAGTCAGCCCACGAATGCGATCGATGTGATTGATCGGGCTTCGGCACTGTTTCCCGATCACCGTGAGTTACTAGATACCCATATTGATATTTTGGAACGATCGGCGAGGGAAACCAAGAAACCGTACCCGTTGTTGGAAGCCTCTATTTTGGCGCGACAGTATGCGATTAACAATCCCGATCGTCCAGATGCTCGCCAATATCGAGAAACTGCCCAACGTTTAGAAGCCCAATATCAGTCTGAATTAGAGGATTTAGTATATAGCCAATACGTGATTCAAAGTATCTTTGGTAGTGGCAGAGATGCGTTGATCCTGATGACAGCAGGTGAGTCAGGCTTTGGTAACTGGAATCGGGATCAAATTCTGGCTTCAAAACCCGTATTAGCAAACCCTGAGATTCAAGCTTATGTCGACCGCATTGGTCAACAGTTAGCGCGGGATACGGGACGATCGGATTTTAACTATGAATTTTTGTGATGGATGATGCTTCTCCCAATGCCTATGCAACAGCAGGCGGGAAAGTTTTTGTCAATGCGGGCTTGTTAATGTTGCTACAAACGGAAGCAGAATTGGCGGGTATTTTAAGTCATGAAATTGCTCATACTACCCTTTCCCATGGCTATGTAGAAGCGATCGAAGATATGGTGACGGAGGATTCTCTCCGCAATTTACTGGGAGGACGGTGGGGTCGCATTGCTTCAACCGCTGTCAATGCGGAACGGAGCCGTAAACATGAACGGGCTTCTGATATTTTAGGCACTCGGCTTTTAGCCCGATCGGAGTATTCCGCTGATGGTATCCACTCCGCAATGGCTCGTTTTGTGGCGCTGGAGGGGAATCGTCGAGCGTCCTGGGCGGATTCCCATCCCATTAGTCGGGAACGGGTGCTTTATCTAGAGGATCTAATTCTGCGTAATAACTATAATCGTTATGGTTATGAAGGTGTGAGTGACTATATTGCGATACAGCAAAATCTGACTGGAACGATCGCTAGTACAGGAGGAGGTTCTACAACGGGCAGTGCGGCTCAAAATAACTTAACGAACGTCAGTAGTACCGGTTCACCGTCCGGTTCTTCCGCTTCCAACAACACGGTAACGGCAGGTGTTATTCCCCTGAATATTAACCACGAGCGCAGTGGGGTTCGGATTGAACTGATTGAGGCAGATGTAACGACCCGTGGCACCTATTCTCTGAAGTTCACGGTTGCGAATAATACCAGTGAAGCTTTTAGCTTTGTCATTCCATTCTCTCAAGTGGTGGATCAAGCTGGCAATCGAATCACCGCCAAGTTTTACTGTGATGATCAGACCTTTTTAGATCCAGGAGCCCGTATTGCCTGTGAGTGTCAGGTATTTGGTCAAAAGTGGCAGGCAACGGCCCAGCAAGACTTGATTATGGTCATTAAAGAAGCAACGATCGGTGCCCGTGTCTTTCGCATTGCATTTTAACTTTTTCTTTCGCTGAAAGCGAAAAAATTGAATAGAAGGATGCGGAGCGCCGCCCCCTTCTACCTTAAGTTGGTAGCCCCTTTTCTTTCTGAATATCCTATGTCTCCTGAAACGCTTGAAGCTATTAATCACTTGCGTAGCCTAAAATTATCCCCCAAGCAGATTGCTCGTCAGTTAGGGTTAAGACCTGCGGAGGTTTCTGCTGCGATTAAACAACAGGCGATCGATCAAGCGGCAGAACAAGGGCCAGTGCTTCCCCCCCTTCACAGTTGCACGATCAATGAACTGGCAGCAGCGATGCTGCTGAACAAGAGAGAAGTCAGCCCACTTGATCTATCCATGTCCGAAGCCGGTAAAACCCATGTTTTTGTGCTTCGGTTGGATCGTGGAAAGTACCTTTTAACTGCATTTCTGGTTGATTTCTGGTGCTTGGGCATTAAGGATTGCTTTGGCCCCCGTAAAATGCAACTGAATGAATACGCCTTTATTCTGGAAAATAACCGAAAAAAAACGGGACGACCGATGATTGAAATCTCCCTGGAAGAAGCTCAATCGATCGTTTATGGTGCAGTGGATTATGCCCAGGCATTAGGGTTTAAACCTCACAAAGACTTTGAGCGATTGAAAACCCATCTTGGCCCTCGACCTGATACCTTAATTCCTATCGCGTTTGGGCGACAGGGTAAACCATTTTATGAAGAAGGGATTGATGATGATGCTGGAAAAGTTTTAGCGACCCTCAGGAAAAATCTTTCCCCCGATGAATTTGATTACAATCTACGACATTGGGGCTACTAACTTAAGGCGGAAGGGTGCGGTGCGGAGCGCCGCACTCTTCCATTAAATTTTTCCACTTTCAGTGGAAAGCCACATTGGGCTTTCTAGGGCGCGTCATCAATTAGGTCTAGAAGTCTTGCGACATCAAGGTTACTGCGCCCGCTCTAGCAAACATAACTAGGGGCAGAAACGACTGCCGTATAAACACTTCAGCGCTAAATGATGACAGCCCCACTAATCACATGATAACTATCACTATCCCCAACTCTCTATGATCTTAAAATGGCTTGCTTTAACGATCGCTACCGTAACGGCTTGTTTGAGTGCCAGTGCTGGCGTACAGGCCCAGTCCTTAGCCGCAGTGGAATCGATCGCTACTCCTCGTACAGTCAGGATCTTTTCTGCGGGGGATGATCCGGGATCGGGGGTGATTATTGGTAAGTCGGGGACCCGCTATACGGTACTCACGGCTCAGCACGTTGTGAACAGCATTCAATCGGGGCGATCGTCTCAGTTTGAGGAATCTTACCTGATCACTGCCGATGGTCAATCCTATGACATTACACCCGAAAATGTGGTGCGGTTTAGGGATGCTGACCTCGCTTTAGTCAAGTTTGACAGTAACCAGAATTATCCTGTCGCTACTCTTTCCGACTATACCTATCGGCTGTACGAAAACCGGGACTATGGGCAACCCCAAAGCCGTAAGTTACTGTACTCCAATCCCCAGGAAGGTAAGCATTTTGTCTTTGTGGCGGGCTGGCCCAATGTGGACGATCGGCAAACTTTGACGGTCAATCCAGGGTTACTGGTGGATACAGATGCTTCAGTGGTCAGTAATCCGGGTACTCGCTACCAAAGCTACGAACTGGTGTACAGCAACTTAACTGCCGTTGGTATGAGTGGGGGGGCAGTGTTCGATAGTCAGGGGCACGTCATTGGCATTCACGGCCGGGCGGATGGCCGATCGATTTCGGACAGTGGCATCATTGAACGGGTTTTTCTGGAGGAAGAACGGCAGTCTAAAGCCTTTCGTCAGTTCAAAATTGGCTATAGTCTGGGAATTTCCACGGAAACGGTTGTGCGACTGGCGGCGGAACAGGGCATTGCCCTGGGGGTGGCAGTGGAAACTTCAGCCCCACCACTCCTGACGGCACTGGATCTACAGCGATCGTGGCGGCCCGAAACCGGATCGGAACCGGGTAAAGTGCTACACCATCTCACGCTAGGTAATCAACTTTGGCGCATTGGGTTAGTCCAGGACGCTCAAGCGGAGTTTGACCGGGCCCTCGCGTTACAAGCGGACTTTCCGGTGATCCCCTTTGCTAAAGGATTTGTCTATGGGTTTTCCAAGGACTTTAGCAATGCCTTGACTTACTGTAATCGGGCAGTGGAACTGAGTGAAGCGATCGTCACCCGTAACCCCGATGCGGCAAGGTATTATGATGCCTGGCGCTGCCGGGCTGGGGCTTTGCAATACCTCGGACAATTTCCCGCTGCGCTGGAAGCCTTGAACCAAGCTCTGCAAATTCAAGACAACCGGATGCGCCAGGAAAGGCAAGCCAACGTTCCCTTTGACCAACGCCAGGGCTACCATAACCCCAACGATTACGATACACAAGGGGAGTTGCTGCTCGCGTTACAGCAATATTCTGGGGCCTTAAGTGCTTTTGAACGGGCGATGGATCTGCGGGAAAGTTATAACCTCGCCCCGTCGCCCCTCACCCTGAACAGCCGAGCCCTGACCTT
>JBEAPM010000529.1:0-11444 GCA_041164445.1 Cyanobacteriota bacterium | reverse complement strand
CAGTTTCAAAAAGTTATTTTTCTACGACTCTCCTTTGTCGGCATTATTTTTAGTATCGTCATTTTCTGGGCTTTAGGTTCCCATCTGCGCTGGTTTTGGCAACATCGTCAGCGGCTAACGGTGCAACAACACCATTTTTATAGCTTAATTGCCCTCTTTATTCTCAGTATTGAATTTTCAATTCTGCAAACCGGAGCTTTTTATTCCCATTACACCATTCAATTCTTATTTTTTATTAGCATCCTCATGGCAAAACCACTGCAGCAGCTTTTGAGGACAAACACTTTTTTGAAGATCAATCCCCTCGCTTCAGTCCTCAATTTTCGAGCCACCGGGTTCAATACTTATGTTCAACTTTCCCTGGCAATTGTGGTCTGTTCCCATCTTTTTCAATATGGCTTAATCACCAGTTTATGGCTTCAGCAAGGCACGCCCTTTTATGGGCCTTCCTTCGACATTGCCAATGTCATTCGAGCAGAACATTTACAGGGTCAACCCCTCTGGCTTCAGACAAATCATTTAGCCTATTGGCTGACCGATAGCCCTCCCATCACCCCCGCCGTAGCCCACCCCAGTAATATTACCAAGCCGCTCCTGCTCCAAGCGTGGTACGGCAAAAATGCCTCTAGCCTCACAGAGTTAGAAAAAATTGTGAACCGTCAACCCGCCCTCATTGTCAGCAATGAGCAGAAAGGAGGGATTAGCCCCTATTTCCGATCGAGTCCAGAGGCGCAGGCGCTACTAGAGGCAACCATCCGTCAAGACTATCAAGTCTTAGCCTCTCCCTATCCCGAGTTGAAATTTTATCGACACCGGGGCTTTCCACTCAAAGCGAACAAATTTAATGGACTCTGGCACCTGAAGGTAGCTGGGTTGAACAGGATTACGGGGTCGGATCCCCCCTAGCAAGGGTGACCAATTTGCTGTATATTGACAGATCCTTGCTTCTTCCTAAGTTTGAGAACCGTTCTGAAACTGGCGAAGCGGCCATTTGTCCATAAGGATTGAAATTCAATGAAAGATTTTATCTAGGAGACCATGTACATCCTGCGTCCCGATATTAATGAGGAGCAGGTTGGTCAAGCCATCAACAAGTATCAAGACATCCTACGGGAAAGCGGAGCGAAGATTCTGGAAACTCAACACCGGGGAAAGCGCCGTCTGGCCTATCCCATTCAAAAGTTTCGGGAAGGGATCTATATTCAAATGAACTACCGGGCTCCTGGGGCTGTCATTGCTACTATGGAGCGAGCAATGCGTTTAAGCGAAGAGGTTATTCGCTTCTTGACCGTTAAACAGATGGTTTCTCCTCCCAGCGAAGCAAAAGCTGAAGCCTAGTTAAGTTTGTAGAGCGGGGCTTTCTGCTTCAAGCGGAAAAATTTAGTGAGAGAGTGCGGCGTTCCGCGTTGCACTCTCCTTCAATGGGTACCCTAGATCTGCGTGAAATGGGGATGGGTGCGGTTAATGTTGATAACTTAAAGGTTCTGCGCTTAATTGAGCAGTTAATAATAACCCGCCCTCGGCAGCACCTCGATTGATTTCTGGATTGATTCATTGGGCTATCAATTTAAGGAACAAAGCTTTGAATTTTCCCAGGTGCCCCCAAGTGATTTACCTCTTCAGGTTGAATGAACAATGAACTATTTAGTTAGTGTTTGGGCCGATCGCATTGAAGCTGAAACGGCTTATTCCGCCCTAGAGAGTGCAGGATATCCGTTAAGTCAGGTCAGCATTTTGGGCCGAGGATACAAAACGGCGGATGAGTTTGGCTTAATTGATCCCAATGAAGAAGCCCGCAAGCAAATCCGGATTATGGCGACGTGGTTAGTTCCCTTTGGGTTTGTGGCGGGAATCACGTTTAGTGTGATCAGTGGTTTACAAACCTTCGCTTGGGCTGGAGAAATTGGCAATCACGTTATTGGGGGACTCTTAGGCGCGATCGCCGCATCGATGGGTAGCGTTTTCGTGGGCGGCGGTGCAGGTATCGCCTTTGGCGGGGGGGACGCACTTCCCTACCGCAATCGCTTAAACGCAGGACAGTATTTGGTGGTGATTCAAGGAAATGAAGCCCTGACCCGTCAAGCCCTGAAGGTATTGCGTACTTTAAATCCTCAAAGTTTTAAGACCTACCAAGTCCAAGAACCGGTTTAACGGCTCAATTCGGCAAAGTGTTGACGCAGTTCAAACCGAAAAGTGGGAGAGAGATACTGGGTTTGGTGGGGTTGCCACTGTTGCCACAGGGCTAGATATTCTTGATCCAAGATCTGAAAACAAGTTTGTAAAGCTTCTGGTTGGAGTCCTTTTTGCTGCAGGAAGGCCGTGAGCAGATGGCGGATGACCGCTAGATCTTGCAAGTTGCCGAGAATGTCCTGAAAAGTTTTAAGGGCATTCACGATCGCGTTGAGGCTGGTGGCAGCCCCTTCATCTAAAAACGGACTCAGTAAAACCAGTTGATACCGTAATTGTTTGATCCCTTTGCGCAAATCATGCACAGCCACTTCCTGGTGGCGTAGATCCCTAAGGCAAATTTGAGACAACGGCAGGGGAGCATAGGATCCCTCTGCAGCGATCGTTGCCACAAACCAACCGGGATGTTGCAGTAATTGGCAAAGAACGGACAGCAAAATGTCCGGCGCTAAGACATGAAAAGACAAATCCGCCTGATTTGAAAATTGAGGTTCCTTCAACCAACGGCGATAGGCTTTCTTAAACCGACGATAGGAATCACTGTCGAGACGATCGTAGAGAACTTGTAAACGCCGGGCCCGTTTGCGTTGCCATTGCCGCAACATTTTTTGGAGGAGATCTTGTTCCGTTTCCGGCAGTCGGGGCAAGTATTGTTCCTGGAACTGCTCCTGAAGAATATCTAAATCCCGCACAGCCCCTAAGACTTTAGCCAAGGATTTCACCACCGCTTCCTCCGCCGGTTTTTCTAGGTGCAAATGGTGCTGAAACACCTGTAGGCAACTGCGCAGTTGGCGCAAACTAACCCGCATCTGGTGAATATCCTCAGGATCTAAGGGCTTACGATCGTTATCCTGAGAATCTAAAATTGCCTCACGGAAGCGATCGGCCCGCTTAAAGGTCGATCCCACGATGGAATGCAGCACAGTGCTGAGGGAAGGGGTGGCCCTTACAGTTTCTTGTTGAGAGGTTTCGGGCGGAGCCATGGTTCTAGCGGGTTTCCGCTTGCGATCGGGAGATTATTTAACGCGATGTGCAACTATTCTCAGATCCCCGGTTTCTGGGGACTCTCATCAAGGGATTGGACTTCGTTCTACGAGAAACCAGGGATCTTGGCACTTAAGTTGCACATGCCGTTTATTTAAGCATAACCTATGACTTTTCGTGAGGGTAAAGTCGTAGGACTCCCAATGATCCAGGAATCCCCTCGCCTTTAGGCAGGGGAATTGTCAAACGCCCTAACGAAAGAGGGCAGTGCTTTGCACTACCCTCTTTCAGCTTAACGCTAAAGCCCTATTTAAGGTTGGATCTTAACCTTGGGTCTTAACGTTGAGTCAATTCTGTCAACACCTTATTCGATCGCTGCACAAAGGACTTCATCCCATTGGCATCAAAGCCTTTTTGGGCCATCAAGGCCAGATCGTAGACGTGCTGGCAAATCATCTGGGCCAATTCACCCGTGGGAGATTGACCTGCCCCTTGAATAATGGCACCTTGATTAAGATTCATGAGATTTTGAATCAGGGGATGATTAGAGTTGACCATTAAGACATGATCATCGGGAAACTCTAGATTTTCCTGTTGTAAGAGGGCCGTCATTTCCTGCATCCGTCGAGTTGCTTCCGGTAAAAGCACCATTGCTGGAGGCGTATTTTGCGGATCGTCAGCTTTAAAGCCTTGAACTTTAACATTCACCCGAGGTTTATTGAGGGCTTGCTCAAACAGTTCTTTAATTTGATCGCCCCGGGTTTTATTGGTCTTCGGATCAACAATTTCGCTGGATTTATCCTGTTCCAATAAGCTTTCATCGAGATCAGAATCGACCCGCGAGAATTTAACATCGGTATACTCCCGCTCCAAGAAACTAACGAAGTGAGGGGTGTCAATAAAGGCATCCATGAACAGCACTTCTAATCCCTGATCGGTGTGCAGTTGAATATAGGATGCTTGGCTCGATTCATCGGTCGCATAATAAACTCGATTTTCATGCTTCTCTTTATTGCGCTCCAGATACTCCTTGAGGGTGGTATAGCTACGGCCCTTGGCATCTGTTGCACTGGATTGAGGGGTTGAAACCGTTTCCCCTTCAGCGGTTTGGACTTCTACCTGAGGCGTATTTTCCGCTAAGGCTGCAGTGGTGCGGAAAATAACAATATCTTCCACCTGCTTTTTAAATTTCTCGTCATTGAGAATACCAAATTTGACAAAGGTGCCTAAATCTTGCCAACCCTTGATATACTCTGCGGGACTTTCATCGTACAGTTCTTTGAGACGATCGCCCACTTTTTTAGCAATAAAGCTCGCAATACTCCGCACCTTACGATCGGCCTGCAGCGCACTTCTCGAAACGTTTAAGGGGATATCAGGACTATCAATCACACCCCGCATGGGTAAGAGGAATTTGGGGATAATTTCTTCGCAGTGTTCACTAACAAACACCTGATTGCAAAACAGCTTAATATTTCCCTGGGTCACATCAACATCGGGACGTAACTTCGGAAAATAGAGAATACCATTCACTAAAAAGGGATAATCGGTATTGAGGTGAACCCAGAGCAACGGGTCTTCCTGGAAAGGATAAAGATAGCGATAGAATTCTAGATATTCATCGTTGCTCAGATCCCGAGGAGACTGCCGCCAAATGGCTTTCTGCCGGTTGATGCTTTCCCCATCCATTTGAATGGATACCGGCATAAAGTCACAGTATTTTTTCACCAGCGTTTTAATGCGGGATGCCTCTAAAAATTCTTCTTCCTCATCCATGAGGTGCAAAATGATGCTGGTTCCCCGCTCTGTGCGGCTAGAATCGGACAGTTCAAAGGCAGGGGAACCATCACAGATCCAACGCACGGCTTTTGCACCTTCTTTATAGGATAAGGTGTCAATTTCCACCTGCTTCGCCACAATAAAAGAAGAATAAAAACCTAGACCAAAATGCCCAATAATGGGTTGATCTGCGCCCCCTTTATATTTTTCAATAAACTCCTCGGCACTGGAGAAGGCGACTTGGTTAATATATTTCTTAATCTCCTCATCCGTCATGCCGATACCATTATCGGAAATGGTTAAGGTTTTCTTGTCCTTGTCGATCGCTAGGGTAATCGTGGGATCGCCTAAGGCACCACTAAATTCGCCGGAGTAGGATACCATCTTCAGCTTTTGAATGGCATCTACACCATTAGAAATCAGTTCCCGCAGAAAAATCTCATGTTCTGAATACAGGGATTTTTTAATAATAGGAAAAATATTCTCGGTATGAATGGATATTTGACCTTTTTCCAGGGTAGCCATAGACAGTCTCCTTCATCGCTCAGTAATACGCACTCTATAGTTAACGATCGGGTTCCATCTGACTATCGAGATTCTGCCCCAGGATAGGTGTGGATTTCCGCCGCGAGAAGCCTACCCTCCCCAGAACGTCATGAGGTAGCGCCGATCCTGCCTCTGGCGCTCTGGGGGGATCCACTGTCTGCCTGATTAAGCAGATCTCCCCCGTCCCAGAGCCTTAGAGACGAGCTTCCACTTCTTCTAGGCGGCTCCGTAATTCCTGGTTCTCCTTCCGCAGGGTTTCCAGATCATCCCGTAGGGTTTGAATGCCCTTGGTGCTCCCCAAATTGGCCTGCACTGTCCCGATCGCTTCTTCTGC
Organism: Cyanobacteriota bacterium; assembly: GCA_041164445.1. Taxonomy (GTDB): domain Bacteria; phylum Cyanobacteriota; class Cyanobacteriia; order Prochlorotrichales; family Prochlorotrichaceae; genus JBEAPM01. Next base: position 5,614 of record JBEAPM010000529.1, on the reverse strand, counting down.
AATAAGACGCACTCGGCCGTCGGTGGTTTGATCCGCTAGGGAATGCAAAATGGCGATGGCCCGGGGCTGAGCAATTTTTTCGAGGGCCACCACCACCGCCACCTGGGTTAAGAAAAAGGTTTCCCGACTGAGGATTTCTAAGTGGTTTAATAGACGATCGACTCCGCTGGGGGGTTGACCTCTGGCGATCGTCCCGAGGGCACGAATGGCGGCCAAGCGTAGGGGTTGCGGCAGGGTCGGTTCACAGTAGTCTAAAAGGAGATCCAGCGCTGCACTGGAGGTTTTCAGGCCGCTAATGCCTCGGATCGACCCCGCCCGAACCACTTCATTCCAGCCCGATCGCTCGGTGAGCGCCTGGCGCAACAGGTCTAGAATTTCCGCTTCCTTGGTGTGATTATTTTGACCGAGATCCGCAAAGTTCCCGAGAGCGGCCAGGGTATCCGCCTCGACTAGATAACTGGGATCCCCCTGCTCCGCTAAGGCTTTGAGGGCCGCGTAACTTTCAGTGGTTTTCAATTTGCTCAAGGCATTGACGGTAGCCCGTCGTACCCGAGCATCAGCATCCCCCAGACCGATCGCCAAAGCGGTAACGGTTTGATCCAATTTAAGCTCAGCAATCTGCTGGGCCACCTCGGCCCGAACCCCCCAAAAGGGATCCCGTTGGAGGGCTTGCTGCAAGGCTTTGAGGGCTTCTAGACCGCCTTTTTTAGCCAGGGCGATCGCGGCAAAAATACGAGCAACGGGATCGGGATCCAACTGCAATTGGGCTTTGAGTTCCGGTACCGGGTAGTCTAGCTCAACGGTTTTCAGGATGGCGTTGCCGGGATCAAAACTGAGAAATTGGGGTTTTTGGGGGAGGGGGAAATAAAAGCTTTGTTCGACTTCATGTACCCGCACTACAAAGTGCTGAGGTTCTAGGATTTGAGTAGAGTTATCTTGGCTATAAAACGCTAAACCAATTTTGAGGTCAAAGCAATCTTTCCCTTTGTTTTTCGGATCCGCTTGTTGTTGACTAATGGTGACTTTAGCGAGATGACTTTCTTGATCCCAACTGTAGCTAACCTTATAGTCGGGATGCCCCCCTCGAAACACATATTGATCGAAGATAAACAGTAAATTACGCCCCGTTGTGGTTTCGATCGCTCGAATTAAGTCAATGGTTTCAACGGTTTGATGAGCATGACGTTGTACAAAGTGTTGAATACTTTTCCAAAATAACTCATCCCCTAACTCATGATGGAGGAGACGATAAACACAGGCTCCTTTCTCGTAAAGGTGGCGATCGTATAGCTCAATGGGTTCTCGATAAACATGGGTAACAATGGGACGGCGATAGCGAGAGGCATCTTCATCCAGATAATTGCGCAGGGTTTGTAACTGATAGTAAGCGCCCTCCTCTTTCCCATAGGCATGTTCTACCCACAGGGTTTCGCTGTAAGTGGCCATCCCTTCCTTAATCCAGGCATGGGCCCAGTGTTTGATCACCACTAAATCCCCAAACCATTGATGGGCCAGTTCATGGGCCACCAAGGTCTCAGAGCGACGATTGTCTAAAGCGGCCCGTTCATCCAGCAAACAGCGATCGGTGAGGAGCGTGGTTGAAGTATTCTCCATGCCGCCAAAAATAAAATCCTCCACACACACCTGGGTGTAATGGGGATAGGGATAGGGATAGCCAAAGTACTGGCTCAACACCTCCATCATTTCCGGGGTTTTGCCTAGGGTTCGCTGTAAGTCTGCTTCCCGCCCAGGTTCGCCATAGTAGAGAACGGGTTTATCTTGCCATTGGGCTTTCACTTCAGCAAATTTGCCCACCACTAAGGTCATGAGGTAGGTGGGGTGAATTTGCTGTTGTCGCCAGTGATAAATGTGGTATTCCCCCTCTTGTTGCGAAGCAACCATCTCGCCATTGGCAATCGCCTGAAACCCCTGGGGAACCCGCACTCGAATTTCTGAAGTCGCCAATTGACCGGGATAGTCAAAACAGGGAAACCAGTAGCGGGAGTCTTCGTCTTCCCCTTGGGTCCAGACTTGCACCGGTTTCTGAGGCTGGGTGGCAGTGGGTTGGATAAAGTACATTCCCCGCTGAGGCCGATCGAGGTGATACTGAATGTCCAGATCGATCGTTTTCCCTTGCTGGAGGGGATTTAGAAGATGAATCTGTAAGGACTGTCCATCGTAGTCAAAGGGTTGAGGGATCCCCTCAATGGAAACCTCCACGATCGTTTGCTCCACCGCATCTAAGGTGAGATGCTCAATGCCGTCTCGAATAGGGGTCAGGCGAATGTGACAGGTTCCCTGACATTGGCAATTCTCTAGATCGATCGCCAAATCTAAAAAGATATGTTCAACTTGACCAGGACGATCGGGGCTGTAATGGGGTTTTGCCCCAGGTAATTCAAAGGATCGAAAGGAGCTTTCTCCGTCAGACCACGTACTGAGCCCAAAAAGATTAAGAACTTGAGATTTTCGGGACATGGCACGCCACCCTATTTCCTTAATAAACTGATTAAAATGTGGAATTGATTGAAATGTAGGATTTCCCCTAGGAGCTTTCATCAGTTAGCGATAAAAGCTTATGCCCTGACTATCTCAGCCCCTAGTGGTAAAACTGGGACGGGCGCGGCTAAGGTCGATACCGTAAGGGATCTGGACTTAAATGATGACGCGCCCTAGAAGAAGACATTAAAGTGTAGCGCTTTGCGCAGCCCTAACGCCTCAAGTTTGATAGCCAAAATTCCAAGCATTGCAATTGAGTCTAGCGTCCTCTCTGGAGGTAAGATCAGTAATATTACTGATCTTACCTCCGTCAGGTTATCGATCTTACGTTAAGTGTAGACGGATCAAATGATTATCCCTTGTTTCCCTAAAATCCAGACTGGGCAAGAAGAACTAGCGATCGTTTCTCGGTTCAACCCCCAGAGACTAGCGGTCTGAGTATACTGGCTCATATTACGGAATGCTGACACGATTTCGCCCAACTCTCCCTCCATCGCGTCACCGATCGAAAACGCTTTAAAAACTCCGGGCTAAAATCGGTAGGTTACTTTTTCTATTCTTATGCGTTCACTCTCTTTTCATCAACGGATTCTCATTGCTTCTGGCATTGTAGCCCTGGGCTTGGGGGGAACGTTTGCCCTGTTCTCCGAAACGCCCTTACCCTGGCCCACGGCCCAAAATGTGGGCAACCAAATTCGAGAGAACGGTGAAACCCTCTCTCCGGAGTCTCTTCAACGTCTTTCTGATCCTGATTTGGAGAATCTGGCTCAGCAGCATCGCCCCAGTCTCGATCGATCTCGGGCCCGCTTTCTGTTGGCTCAACGCCTAGCAAATTCCGATCCGGCCGGGGCTCAGCAATGGCTTGAGGGGCTAGAGGCAGAGTATCCTGTGGTGGCAGCAGAGATTCTCAGTTTGCGGGCTAACCTTGCCGCAGAACAAGGGCAACGAGAAACCGCCCAGAGCCTCTGGCAGCAAATTTTAGAAAAACATAGCGATACCCCTCTGGCAGCGGAAGCCCTCTACGCTTTAGGAGAAACGGATCCGTCCTATCACGATCGCTTACTGGCGGAGTGGCCCGCCCATCCCCTCAGTGTGGAAGTTGCCCTCAAGCGTCTGGAAGACAATCCTAATGATCTGCCCCGTCTACTGCAGGTGGCGCAATATGGACACTACACCTTTCAGTTGGGGGAAGTTCTGGAGCGCTTAGTGAACCAACACAAAGCCCAACTTTCTCCAGAGGACTGGGAGAGCATTGCCTTCGCAGAGTGGGAAGTGGTGAACTTTCGGGGAGCCGCCCCGGCCTACGCCCAAGCTCCGGCAACGGCTCTCAATCTCTACCGCGCAGGGCGGAGCTATCACCTGACGGAAAATTACGATCGGGCCCGTCGCCTCTATCGACAACTGATCCAAACCTTTCCCAATGCCCCGGAAACCGCCCTGGGGTTAAAGCACCTGGCCAGTCTGCAAGCCCAGACAAACCCCCAGGAAGCCCTGCAATTGTGGCAGCAACTCTACGAGAGGTTTCCAGACCAACAGGCCCTAGCCCTCGTTGAAAAAGCTAGCATCCTTGCTAAGGTGGGCAGTGAGAAATCGGCCCAGCAGGCTCGGCAATCCGTGTTAACCCAACATAGCGAGACGGAGGCTGCGGCAACCCTACGCTGGGAAGCCCTACAAACTGCCCTGAAAGGGGGAAATACCGCCGTCGTTACCGCAACGATCGCAACCTTGCAGCAGGACAACGAAGCCTATCCCCTCAGTGCCCAGGCCAGTTTTACGGTGGGACGCTGGTTGCAGGACAAAGGTCAACAAGCCCAAGCGGCAAAACATTTTCGCTGGGTCTTAAGCCATCATCCCCAGTCCTATTTTGCCTGGCGCTCCGCCACTCACCTGGGGCTGCCCGTGGGCAATTTCACTACCCTCTGGAAAGCTCAACCCGCCGTACAGATGCTGCCCTCTGAGGAGCCTCTAACCCCGTTGGCGGGTTCCCCGGCATTCCAGGAACTTTACCGTCTGGGGCAAACCCAAGCCGCTTGGCGACTCTGGCAAGTGGAGTTTACAAACCGAGTGCAACCCACCCTAGAGGAACAGTTAACCGACGGTCTTGTACGGCTGAGTGTGGGGCAATATTTAGATGGCATTTTTATGCTCAATAGCTTGGCCTGGCGAGAAACCGCCGAGGATCGCACCGCCTATGAAACCCTGCGTCAAAACCCCGCCTATTGGCAAGCCCTCTATCCCTTCGCCTTTGGGGAGTTGGTGCAAACCTGGAGCCGCGATCGTTCCCTCAATCCCCTCTTAGTGATTTCCCTGATGCGCCAGGAGTCCCGCTTTATGCCCGGTATTGTGTCCGTGGCGGGAGCCGTCGGCCTGATGCAGGTGATGCCCGACACCGCTAGCTGGATTGCCGGACAGACAGAGATTGGTGACTATACCCTCACCGATCCCAACGACAGCATTAAGCTGGGCTCGTGGTACTTGAACTATACTCACCAGGAGTGGCAGGGAAATTCCCTACTGGCGGTGGCCAGCTACAATGCCGGGCCGGGCAATGTACAAGACTGGATCCAACGCTTTGGCTTTGCCGATCCCGATCGCTTTGTGGAGCAAATCCCCTTTCCTGAAACCCAAGGCTATGTGGAATCTGTCTTTGAAAATTACTGGAATTATCTTCGGTTGTATAACCCTGAAGTTGCGGAGTTAGTTAATGGTTTTCTCCTGGCCAAAGCAGATATTTGAAGATAGCCGTGATGCTCAAATCCTGGTCTTAAGCAGCTTTCTCCTCCTAGGGGTTTTGACCCGAGACTGGACTTTACACCCCTTGAGCGTAGCGGTCGCGATCGGATCCTGTCTGCTAACCCAGGGGGTGGGGCAATCCATAAAAGCCGCCTTAGGGAGTGGGGCAGACCAGCACAGTCGGGAACCGGATGGTCTTGCCCCCAAGGGGTTCAGTCTCGGTTCCTTAGCAAAGTTTCTGGATAACGTTCCCCCCTTGAACTGGCGCAGTCCCCTGATTACAGGATTAGGCTTAAGCTTGTTACTCCGGGTGGATCATTGGGGGTATATGGTCTTGGCGGCAGTGGTGGCGATCGGCAGTAAGTTTTTACTGAAAATCCGC
>JBEAPM010000528.1:0-13011 GCA_041164445.1 Cyanobacteriota bacterium | reverse complement strand
ATGGCCCAAGCCACTTGGCCGGGACGCTTACAATGGACAACGTGGAACGATCGGCCTCTCCTCCTCGATGGAGCCCACAACCCCGCCGCCGCCCTGGCTTTAAGAACGTATTTGGATCAGGCCCCATTTCGCCGCTCTCCCGATCCCATAACTTGGATCATGGGAATGCTGAGTACGAAAGATCACATGGACATTTTTCAAGCGTTACTGCGGGAGAACGATCGCTTACATTTGGTGCCTGTCCCCGGCCACAGCAGTGCTGACCCTTCAGAACTGGCTGCCCTAGCTCGATCGCTGATTCCCCTAACTCAATGTGAAGTCTATGGGGATCTCTTTGAAGCATTGACGGCGGTCTACCCAGAGCAACTGAACAATGCTTCCACCGTTTCCCCTTGCACTGTATTGTGTGGCTCACTTTACTTACTCGGATATTTCTTCGAGCATCAAGACTGCAACAGTTGAATAGACTCCGTTAGACGGCCCACTTGGTCGGTTAGTACATCAATCTTGTGATCCGTTGTTGCTGCCATAGCGATCTCAATGTGGTTATGCTTCACGCTAAATTTAGCAGAACTCAGCAAAGGTTTAGGGCGATCCACTGAACGCACAAGGGTGCGGCGCTCTGCACCACACCCTTGTTGATAGCTGATTAATAGCTGAGATTCCAAACCTAACCGACAAATTCCTTAACTGGAGCAGAAACACCCTTGGGAGTTTCACCTTTCAGATAAGCCAGCATGGTATCTGCATCGGACACTTCAAAGGGATCCGTAGGGCAGTTATCCGCAAAATCAGGCTCAACAAAGATTTTCTCGATCTGGCAGTCATTCACCAGCATGGAATAACGCCAGGAACGTAGACCAAAGCCCAGGTTGGACTTGTCTACTAACATCCCCATTTTACGGGTGAACTCACCGTTTCCATCGGGCAGCAGGAAGACCTTCTGGGCACCGATCTCTTTGCCCCACTTGAACATGACAAAGGCATCATTTACGGAGATACAAATGATCTCATCAACCCCTTTAGCCTTGAACTCTTCGTACAGTTCTTCGTAGCGAGGTAGGTGGTTGGAAGAGCAGGTGGGGGTGAAGGCACCAGGCAGGGAGAAAATCACAACTTTTTTGCCACCAAAGATATCTTGAGTGGTGCGATCTTGCCAGCGGAAGGGGTTGGAGCCACCAACGGACTCATCCCGAACACGGGTCTTAAAGACAACGTCAGGTACGCGCTCGATAACAGACATGTAAAATCTCCTAACTGTGAAATACTGCTAGTTCATCTAGCTTTAATTCAGAATAATTCTGAGTTAAGAATAAGTCAAGATTGATAATAACCTGAAAAGTGCCTAGAATGGATCCTAAACTTTGAATCCGACTGGCCAATGCTTGACTTTTCAAATCCGATCGCAAAAGAAACGATCGTTCAGCGGTTAAAGGGCAAGGGGCTACGGGTTACGCCTCAGCGCTTTGCCGTTTACGCAAATTTACTGCACCGCCAAGATCATCCCACGGCGGATCAGATTTTGCAGGATCTCAATGGCGATGCACCGCGATCGTCCCAGGCAACGGTCTACAGTGCCTTACAAACCTTGCAGCAGGCCGGACTGATCCGGGAAGTTTTGTTAGAGTCTGGGGTCTGTCGGTACGATGCCAATGTGGAACCCCACCATCATTTCCGTTGTCGAGGCTGTGGGACGATCGTCGATCTACCTTGGCAGAGTTTCCCTGCTCTGGATCTCAGTCCCTTGTCACCCCAGGTCGAGGCAGATAGTTACGAAATTTTTGTCCAAGGCCAGTGCGATCGGTGTGGTTAAGGGTATTCCCTGCCGCAAGCTATCTTCAAAAACCTATCTTCAAAACGAGTTAAGGCTACTAACTTCAGCGGCGCGAAGCGCCGCACTCTGCTATTAAATTGTGGCACTTTCAGTGGCAAGCGGGGTTAATTGCGGTGGTTGTTAACGTGGTGCAGTCGTGTGCCCGCCCACTGCAGTTTTTCCCGAAGAGTAGTGTAGTAGGAATAGTTTTCCCGTAAAATCATAAACTTTGCGTAGCAGTCTGCCATTTTGACATCCACCCGTTGCCCGGGCCAAATCGCGGTGGCCTGCACACCATCCATCCAGAGGCGATTGCTCAGATCGACATCGGCTAAGGGCCAAATACTAATCACACAACCGGAGGGCAGGACGATAGGACGGCTGGACAAACTCATGGGACAGATGGGGGTAACCACGATCGCATCTAAACCCGGATGAACCAAGGGCCCATTGGCGGATACGGTGTAGCCGGTGGAACCCGTGGGGGTGGAAACGAGCAAACCATCACCATGGTACTGATCGACAATTTCGCCATCCACCTCCATTTCTAAAATGGAAATGGCCGTCCGATCCACGGCAGCGGGTTTCACACACATTTCATTGAGGGCAAAAAAACGATCGCTCATGGGTTCTAGGTTGGTGCGATTCCCCTCATGGAGCATAGCCTGCAGCATCATGCGTTGTTGAATGGCATAGCGATCGTTTTCAATCCGTTCCCAGAGGTAGGCTGTATTGTCTAAAACCTCCGCAGGCTCCGTGAGAAACCCGAGATGTCCCCCGGCATTAATGGTTAGGATCGGAATCCCTTCCGGGGCCAAATGTCGGGTGGCTCCTAAGGCAGAGCCATCTCCCCCCAACACGATCGCTAAGTCAATGGGTTGGGAAACGGAAGCCAAAAAGACCGGATAAGGATTATCTTTAGAGCCGGAGGGCCCAATCAAAACCTTACAGCCTCGCCCTTCCAACTCTTTGCCACATTGCTCTGCTAATCGCTGAGAATAACGATCCCGGGCTTTGTAGGCAATAATGACTTGTTTTAATTCCACAATGTCTTAGTCCTCGAGTCCTTCAGGCTTAGTGCAGCACTTCAATTTCAGGCAACGAACCTGGACGGATCCAGGCGATTCTAGGAATTCGTCGATTGTGGGCAAACTCCCGGACGATCGCCGGATCCGCCACTGCCTCTAAGTACAACTCAACCCGCACCAACTCAGAAGACTCTCGCAACTTTTCAGCATAGGCTAGGGCTTCCGGTTGAGCCTGTTCTGTATAAGCCACCACCAACCATTGACTGGAGGGGGTGAGATTCGGTAATTGCCCCAGGGCCAAGAGTACCTGTTGTAATGGCTCAACATTGAGGCAAAAGCCAAGACCGGGATAGGTTTTCCCCTGAGGATGATATAGCCCCAGTAATTGATCGTAGCGGCCGCCTTGACCTAAAACCCATTGACCGGACTCACTTTGATGGACAACTTCAAAAATCAAACCGGTGTAATAGTCAAAAGTCTGCACTAAGCTTAAATCGAGCACCACCGGTAGATCCTCCTTAATACTGGGGAAGCGCTTGCTCAGTCCCGATCGATAAAGTGCCAAAACCCGTTGTAATGCTTTGACCCGGAGTTGATGCTCTGGAGGAAGGTCAAACTGGCTGACTTTCTCCAACACAATTTCCGGTGCTCCCCGCAAATCCAAAATACTGAGGGCCCGTTGTTGGAGTTCTGGAGACAATGCTAAAGCTTCAAGGGCAATCCGATCCAGATTTGCGATCGTCTGTATGACTTGGGGCCGCAAATCAGCCGGAAAGGGCTCTAACAAAGCATGGGTTAAGCTGGCCTCCCCCAGAATGAGGCACCACGGCATCCCCCGATCCTCCGGGTTAGACTGATCCTTCGGCAAAAGCCCCAGTTGAGCGAGACAATCCGTCAGTAACAGTAAGATTTCCGCATCCGCTAGCGATCCCTGACCGCCTAACAATTCAACCCCGGATTGATAAAACTCTTGGGGATAATGCCGTCCTCTCTGCTGCACTTGACGGAAAACATTGGCCGTGTAGTAGAGCCGCAAAGGATGAGACGCTGACCCTAAACGGGTGACGGCAGCCCGAGCAATGGAGGCGGTCACCTCTGGACGCAATCCTAGGTCTCCATCTTCGCTGGGCAAGACCTGAAGTACTGCCCCTCGGTCGATCGCTCCCCCTGCCATTAAGGTATCCAAACGCTCTAGGGTCGAGGTAATAATAGGGTGGTAGCCCCAGGCTTCAAAAACTTGGCTCAGCCCTGCTTCAATCCAAGATTTCTGGATCACATCCAGCGGTAGGAGGTCACGAGTCCCTCTTGGGGGTTGATAAATCACTTTTTCTTCCCTCCAAATAAGCCGCCAAAGAGGCCACCGCCTTTCTTGACATCCTTACCCCCACTGGATTTAGCCTGAGGCTTCTTGGCACTACTGCCCTTAGACTCTAAACTTTGCCCCAGACGCTCCAACTGGGCCTTACCTTTCAGGGCAGTGGCATCCTGCGGATTTAACTCTAGGGCACGTTTGATCGAGACTTTGGCCATGGTGAGTTGATTTTGATTGAGGTAAATCATCCCCATCAGGCTATGACAGCGACTATCTTTCGGATCGATATTTAAGGCATCTCGGAGTTCTAAAATCGCTTGAGCATAGGCATTCTTGCCCATATATTCTTCTGCTCGGCGTAAATAACCTTCCACAATACTGGGTTTAGGTGCAGGGGGGGGCGGAGTATTGTTGATGCTACTACTGCTACTACTGCTACTGGTCGGCCCACTACTGGGTGGGGGAGAGGTAGTGCTTGAGGTCGTCGCAGATGTAGAGGGTGTTGTCGCAGAGCGAGTGGGTAGAATCTTTTGATCGGCGGCCTCACGACGCATCAGGTACACCAAATTTAACTCGCTGAGTCGCCCTGTAATCTCGAAGCTTTTACTGAGATCATTAAATTGAATTTCCCCCAGGGAAGAGACTGCTTTTTCGTAGTCCTCCTGGAGGTTATTACTATTCCCTAATTCCTTCGCAAGATCACAAAATTTGCTGATGGAGGTGCGCTGCTGAATCGCCTGCTTTCCTTTGAGACCAATCAACAGGAGATACTCTTTGCGTTCCCGATCTTTACAGAGGGTGTTATAGGCGGGCCCCACTAACTTGGAGAATAACTGGGTGGCAAGTTGCTTGTCGGACTCACTACTGTCGATGAAACTGTCAGGGTGTAACCGTTGTGCAACTTTTAGGTAACGTTTACGAATAACTTTTGCATCCGCTTCCACGGACACACCGAGGATGGCATGGCAATCCGTAAATTCATCGAGGAGGAACAATCCGGTTTCAATCTTGAAAGACATGAATGAGTCCTTGAGGCAACGAGGCAATGGGAAACGTAAAAGCTGCCCTCCAGTCTACAGCATGATCAAGGGGACGGCTTCCCCTGCAAGCGGAAAAGATGAACGACAGCCTATTCAGGGCTTAAGGAACTTGCTCAGCAGGCAAGGGCTCTGGGAGCCACTCTAGGCGGATGGGATCGCCGGGTTTAATCCCGAGTTCGGCGGCCCGACCTCCTCGAAGTTCAATAACTTGATCGACCGCAGCCTCTGGCCCGTAGGTTGGGCAAGGAATGCGATTACAGGGCGGCACTTCCGCCGCGATCGCGATAATTTTACTATCCCGAATAAAGAGCATATCCAGGGAAATGACCACGTTTTTCATCCAGAAGCTGACGGGACGGGCGGGGCTAAATTCAAACAACATCCCGCGATCGTCTTCTAGAAAAGGACGATACATGAGACCGAGGGCCTGTTCCTGGATCGTGCGGGTCACTTCTAGGTTAATGCGGGTTCCCCCCAGATCGACTTGGGCTAAGATTGGGAGGTATTGTCCTAGAAAGCGTTCCTCAGAGTTGTCCTGAGCTAAAGCGGGAGTAGACATAACAGCAGGGGATTCAGGCTCGGCATCAGGGGAAATAGCAGAAGTGGCGGTACATCCCCAAAGCCAGGACATCCCCACTGCCAGCATCAAGACAAAATAACGCTGTGATCCAGCCATACCATCGACTATCCTCACTATATTAGGGAACACTTAGGGAACAGAATCTCTTAGGGCATTTTAGGGCGCGGAATGTATAGTACCTCGATTGATGGCGACGATCGTCACCCTCTCTAGTCTGGCGCGACTAGGGCGCGTGATCAAAAGTTGAATCTCAATGGTAGGCGATCGTTTCTGGTGGGCGATCGCCTAGGGGGTTAGTCTAAAAAATAGCGGGTCAGCAGGTCTAAATTCTCTTGTTCTAATAAGGCTTCCAAACGAGGCACCAGTTCCGTATCCCGGGTCTCGCTGTCTGCCATATCCAACAAACTCGCGGTTTCTACCACGGCATCTAACCAATATCCAGCTTCAGACAAGCCATCAATGTGCTGGAGATGATCTGCCATCTTCAGATCTGGGGTCTCTTCCTCTAGAGGAGCGGCTTGATAACTAATCCAGCCCGATACGCTAGGATCATCTAGGCTTACCCGCTGATTGCAGGCTACTTGCAAGTTCCATTGGTAAAAGTTTTGCTCTTCTAGGGGCAATAACTCTGAGGGTAAAGAAAAGGCAATTAAGCCCCCGTTTGTGGGTATGGTTAGGTTGGCCTGCCCCAATAAATCCCCCTCTTCATTTGCAATGGTGAGACTGGCGGTGCCGAATGACTGCTCAGGTAAGCTAGGCACATACACCAGAATCAGGGGATCGGGATTGAGAGTGTGGAGAATACTGTCAGCCTCAGGAATGAGGGCGGTAAAGTTAGACCCCTCTTCCAGGGTTTGCCCACAAAACAACTTGTCAGGATTGCCTGCACTGCGAACGCCACCTGCAGCGGTGGTACCTGAGCGAGGATGTCCTAGACCGCTAGGGGCCGTTCTTGGACGAGGAAAGCGCCCCATCTGAGCAGAGGCAACTTCCATAGTGCTCACCAGACAGAGGCTCATGGTTAAAAGAAGAGACAGTCTTCGAGAAAGTGAAGAGATATTCATATGATTCCCCGTGTGTGCTTAGCATAATTTATATCCATTATTTATTAGATGCAAAGCGATCGTCGCAAGTTCCGCATAAATTGAAAATTTTTACCCTAAGCACTTCCTAAAATTCGGCTTGCCACAGAACGCGTAAAAATTTAATGGAAGTGCGGCGCGGAGCGCCGCACTCTTCCGCCTTAAGTTGGTAGCCCATAAATCGACTTAATAAATCGACTTAATAAATCGATGTAATGAATCCTTATCGTGATCTACCACCGTAAACCCCCTCAATTCACCGAAGTCCCCTTCAAAATATCTTGACGGTGTTGCCAGAACTTGGTACGTTTGTCTCAGTACTGACGTTCTCCTTAAGGCCTATGCAGTCCCTCACTCGTGTTCAGAAAGAGCTTTATGACTGGCTCGTGGAATATATTCACGAACATCAACATCCCCCTTCCATTCGTCAAATGATGGAAGCGATGCATCTCCGCTCTCCAGCACCAGTACAAAGCCGCCTGAGACATCTGCAGAGTAAGGGTTACATTGATTGGGAAGAAGGAAAAGCAAGAACCTTAAAACTGCTCCACGATCCCCTACTCAAGGGACTACCCATCCACGGGGAAATTGCTGCCGGTGAGTTAATTGAACCCATTACTAACGACCAGGAAAAATTGGATATTGGCGGAATGTTATTACAACCCGATTGCTATGCTTTGCTAGTCAATGGGGACAGCATGATCGAGGAGATGATTGCACCCGGGGACTATGTAATTATGCGTCGGATTGAAGATCCCGATGCCGTCCGCAATGGTACGATCGTTGCCGCCTGGGTAGAAGGATGGGGATCCACCTTAAAACGCTTTTATCGCAAGTCCGACCAAGTTACCCTGGAAGCCGCCAATCCCAAATATCCCCCCATTCGAGTTTCTGCGGATGATGTGCGGGTGCAGGGGTGCTTAGTGGGGGTATGGCGAACTTGTGTCAAGTACTAATGTTCTTCACTCTGATTGAAAGTGACAGCGTGGGGACGAAGCACCGCACCCTTGACGCAAACAGTCCGACTTCACCCTTGTAAACAACTTTATGCCGCCCCTCACCCCCGTTCAGCAAGCACTGTATCACTGGCTGGTGGAGTACATTCACGAACACCAGCATCCCCCCTCCATTCGTCAAATGATGGAGGCTATGGGGCTACGCTCTCCAGCCCCTGTACAAAGCCGCCTCCGACATCTGCAGAGTAAGGGCTATATTGACTGGGAGGTGGGCAAGGCGAGAACCTTAAAACTCCTACAGGATCCCCTCATGCAGGGGGTACCGATCTACGGCGAAATTAGGGCCGGAAAACTGATTGAACCCCTAACGGATGTGCAGGAAAAATTAGATATTGGGGGACTGTTGCTGCAACCGGACTGCTATGCGCTCCGGGTCAACGGTGACAGTATGATTGAGGAATTGATCGTCCCCGGTGATTACGTGATCATGCGTCGTGTTGAAGATCCCGATACTGTCAAAGATGGAACGATCGTTGCGGCCTGGGTCGAGGGATGGGGATCCACCTTAAAACGCTTTTATCGCAAGTCCGATCAAGTGATTCTCGAAGCAGCTAATCCCCACTACGATCCCATCACCATCTGCGGGGAAGATGTGCAGGTGCAGGGTTGTTTAGTGGGGGTATGGCGTTTCTATGGCTAGGGATTAAGAGCGGCGATCACCTTTGGCTCTCTCAAGTTCAGGTGCTAACAGCGTATAGGTTAGCGTTGCCTGACCCTCAACCCTCGACTGTGGTACCGTCTTGGCTAGAAATCACCTAAGATAACGGGAAGCAACATTTCTGTGAGCTATGGAGGAGGGACGATGCGGGCTGTCTTGATGGCAGGGGGATCAGGGACTCGGCTTAGACCCTTGACCTACGATATTCCAAAACCGATGGTGCCGATTCTCAACCGTCCCATCGCTGAGCATATTCTGAATTTGTTGCGCAAGCATCATATTCGTGAGGTGATTGTCACCCTCCATTTCTTGCCGGATGTCATGCGGGAGTATTTTCAGGATGGGGGAGATTTCGGCATGGAAATGACCTATGCCGTGGAAGAGGAACAACCCCTAGGAACTTCGGGCTGTGTCAAAAATACAGCGGCGTTGCTGGATGATACGTTTATTGTGATTAGTGGGGATAGTTTAACAGACTTTAATTTAAGTGCTGCGATCGACTTTCATCGTCAAAAGCAAGCCAAGGCGACCCTCATTCTGACCCGTGTGCCCAATCCCATTGAATTTGGGGTCGTTATTACTGATGAGACCCTACGGATCCGTAGCTTTTTGGAAAAGCCCTCCACCAGTGAGATATTATCCGACACTATTAACACGGGGATTTATATCCTGGAACCCGAAGTTTTAGAGTATTTACCCGCCAATCAAGAGAGCGACTTTTCCAAAGATCTGTTTCCGCTTCTCCTCGATCGGGGTGAGCCGATCTATGGCTATATTGCAGAGGGCTACTGGTGTGACATTGGCCATATGGAAGCCTATCGTCAAGCCCATTACGATAGCCTCAATGGCAAAATTAATCTGCAGGTGAGCTATCGAGAAGCACACCCCGGGGTGTGGATTGGCCGCAATACTTACATTGATGAAACCGCTGAAGTTCAAGGTTCGGTGCTGATTGGGGATAACTGTCGCATTGGTCCCCGCGCCAAAATTTCCTCTGGTACGGTCATTGGCGATAATGTCACGATCGGTGCCGATGCTGAACTCAATCGCCCGATTATTTGGAACGGGGTCATTGTGGGGGAAGAAGCGGATTTACAAGCCTGTATCATTGCCCGAGGGGCCCGTATCGATCGTCGCAGTCACATTATGGAAGGAGCAGTGGTGGGTTCCCTGTCTACGGTGGGGGAAGAGGCCCAAATTAGCCCC
Organism: Cyanobacteriota bacterium; assembly: GCA_041164445.1. Classification (GTDB taxonomy): domain Bacteria; phylum Cyanobacteriota; class Cyanobacteriia; order Prochlorotrichales; family Prochlorotrichaceae; genus JBEAPM01. The sequence continues at coordinate 3,276 of JBEAPM010000528.1, read as the reverse complement.
AATGTACGGGTGTGGCCGAGTAAAAACATTGAGTCTGGGGCAACCCTCAATATCAACTTAATTTGGGGACAAACTGCTCACCGCAACCTCTTTGGCCAACGCGGCGTGGCGGGGTTAGCCAACATTGATATCACCCCAGAGTTTGCGGTGAAATTAGGAGCGGCCTATGGCTCTACCCTCAAACCGGGGGCCCAAGTCGCCGCATCCCGAGATCAACGCAGTATTTCCCGGATGGTTTCTCGATCGCTAGTGTCGGGCTTAATGTCGGTTGGGGTTCATGTCCAAAACCTGGAAGCGACCGCCATTCCTGTCGCTCGGGCCGTAGTGCCTACCATGAGTGTGGAAGGGGGGATCCATGTTCGCATTCATCCCGATCGTCCTGACTATATTTTGATTGAGTTTTTTGACTCTCAAGGCATCAATTTATCGAAGGCCAAGGAAAAGAAAATTGAGGCGGCTTATTTCAAGGAAGATATTCGTCGGGTGCCCATGCACGAAATTGGCGATATTCACTATCCTACTCAGGTGATCAATATCTATAACACCGCCTTTGAGCGCAATATTGATATAGGGGTCTTCCATCGCAGCGGTGCCAAAGTGGTGATTGACTATGCCTATGCCGTTGCGGGAGCCATCCTGCCCTTACTGTTGGCCAACTTTGGCTGCGATGCCGTGGTCTTAAATGCCAGTTTACGGCAACTAATTCCCTCCACCCTGGAGCGCGAAGCCCTCCTCAATCAATTGGGTCATGTGGTGGAGGCCCTCCGGGCTAACTTTGGAGTACAGGTGTCCGCCAATGGTGAGCAATTGATGTTAGTGGACGAATCGGGGATTCCCATTCGGGGTGAGCAATTAACCGCCTTGATGGTCCAAATGGTGCTCACCACTAAACCTCGCTCTACGGTGGTCGTACCCGTCCATACCTCTAGTGCCGTGGAGCAAATTGCCCGCCGTCACGATGGTCGGGTCATCCGGACTAAGGCGAATCCCACCGCTCTGATGGAAGCGTGTCATTCTAATCCCAATGTGGTTTTGGGGGGAAGCAGTGAAACGGGCTTTATTTTTCCGCAACTGCATCCTGGCTTTGATGCCATGTTTTGTATTGCCCGCATTATGGAGATGCTGGCCATGCAAGATCGGACTCTAGGGCAAATTCGGACGGAATTACCCAATATTTTTCACCGAACCTGTACGATTCGTTGTTCCTCTAATATTAAGGGGGCACTGATGCGTCATATCCTCGAGTCCCACACGGGGCATCACCTGGAACTCATTGATGGGGTCAAGGTTTGTGACTACCGCAACGATCGCTGGGTGCTGATTTTGCCCGATGCTAGTGATCCGGTTGTTCACCTGTATGCCAATAGTGATGAACGAAACTGGGTAGAGATTATGCTTCAGGAATATCGCACTTTGATCCAAAATTTTGTCGATCGCAACCAGGGGGTTGAGGATTCCTTAGTGGGTGAGTTTGCTTAGGGTGAGTTTGCGAAAGATGACGACCCCTTTAACGGTGGCCACCTGGATTACCCTTTCCCGATCCCTGGCGGCCCCAGTTTTACTCTGGAGTTTGCAGGAACCAGAGCCGGTGAACCGCTGGTGGTCTATGGCAATTTTTGTGGGGGTGTCTCTGACGGATTGGCTAGATGGCTATGTGGCTCGCCGTTTTGATCAAGTGACGGATCTGGGGAAAATTTTAGACCCCCTGGTGGACAAGCTCTTGGTTTTAGCGCCCCTCTTAGCCCTGCTCGATCGTAGACTGGTTCCGGCCTGGGGCGTGTATTGTATTGTGGCGCGGGAACTGGCTATTTCGGGATGGCGCAGTCGGCAACAGGAGGTACAGGGGGCAAACCTCTGGGGCAAAGCTAAAACAGTCAGTCAAATTGTGGCGATCGCCCTGCTCATTGCCCCGCTTCCTGCTCAGTTTTTACCCTGGAGTCAGGCTGTTTTTTATCTCGCGGTTGCTTTAACGATCGTTTCTGGGGTTATTTATCTCAAGCCACAACGCTCTCAATCGGGCGGTGCTAGGTAATCCACTTGATCTCTTGATCATTGCCACTGTCTGGGGAAAGATGGTAGGCATCGGCAAATTCATCTAAAGATTCATAGGCTTTTTCGGTTTCGAGAATGAGTAACTCCTCTGTCTCCTCTTCCGCAGAATCAGCAGCAGCAGTGTGATCTGGGGATACCTCTGGCTTTGAGATAAAAGGAGAGTCCGCTAATTTCTCAGGGGATAAGGTTTGCAAAAAAACATTGATCGTCTCTTGGTTGAGCCAGCCTCGCATCACCGCTAATGCCCCGATCTTGACCCCCGTTTGCCACTGATCCCTGAGTAGTTCTTGCACTTGTTGGTCGGTTAATAAATCGGCTTCTTGTAGATAGTAACCAATGGGGTGATCTGGGCTGAGCTTGACCCAGTTATATTGAAAAAACTCCAGGGTTTTCGGTCTAATCCATCCCCGTAAAGTGAGAATTTCCTCAATGCTCATATCCGGATAGAGGGCCCGATCGCCTTCAAGGATTTGCAATTGTGCCGGAGACAATAGATTGGCTTTGGCTAAACGATCGATCCAATCGTTGGCTCTAAGGGACTCGTGTCCTGAGGTTTGCTGCTGGTCTGCCTGGGGAGATTGACGATCGTAAAGGGGAACCGAAATCTTTTGAGCTTGGGACTTGAGGTTGGCTAAGAAAAAGTCAATGGTACCGGAATTTACCCATCCTTTGTAGGCTGCCAGCACCCCAAACTGTAAGCCAGAGTGTTGTTGTTCTTCAAGAATCGTTTTAATCTGCGCTTCATTGAGTAAGCCCGCAGATTGTAAATACTGTCCAATCGGTTTATCGACCCCTTCTTGGAGGGTTTGCGTCCAGCGATCGGCAAAAAAATCAACGGTTTCCTGTTTGATCCAACCCCGTAAAGCCAGAATTTCCCCTAGCAACAGATCTTGATGGGTATGTTGCAGTTGCAATGCAGCTTCCAACTGCGCTTGAGAGATTAAAGCAGCATCTAACAACAATGAACCGAGGGGCTGACGATCGCTAGAGGTGGTCATCAGAAAAATGGGTAGAAACCCCGTCCTTTAGCGAAGCGGAGGACGGCTTTATATTGAACTAGGCAACAATCAAGCCGTTTGAACGGCGGATCAATTGCACCTTACTAGGGAGTGTCAAGTATTTTGTGTAAGCAAAAAATTAGAGCGGAAAACGGTCAGGAAATTCGATCGCAAAGCGAGCCAGGGCAGCATTCCAGTTTAGAATTGGCTTCGTCCATTTCTTGGC
>JBEAPM010000527.1:0-15438 GCA_041164445.1 Cyanobacteriota bacterium | reverse complement strand
TACCAGCCCCGCCTCGGATAATATCTGCGTCAATATCCGCAGGATTCACCGTAACCGTTTCAGCCGGGCGAGTCACAGGCGCATCAACCGCAATGAACTGAATGTAGTCCAAGTTGCCCCGATCGTTATCACCTTCGATCGCTTGGATCTCAATGAGATCAGTTTTGTCAATGTAGATTGCTTGCGAAGCAACACGGGTTGTAAAGCTGGCGAATTCCGCTCTATTGGATCCGAAATTTTGATCCGCATACCAGCGATCGACTTGTTTGTTATCCACCTTCAGGACAATCTCTGCCGCGCCCTCATTATCATCGTAGTAGCCCACAATCACCTTGTAGTACCCCGACTCACCCGTGAATAAAGTCGTCCCTCGGAAGCCAGTTTTGCCATCATCGGTTTCGACAAAAGCACCACCATAGGCAAACTTCTCCGTTTTAATAGAAGCTTTACCGGAGAGATTCATCTGCTCCACTTCAACTTGAAGTACCTTGTCCTGTCCCAAGACTACCGGAACAAACTCAATGTAGTCCACTTGGGCCTCATCGCTATTCTCCCGCAAAGCCGTGAGCCGAATGGTATCCCCAGGGTTCAGTTCCAGACCCGTAATGGTGCGGGTGGTAAAGGTTTGCATGGAGACATCTTTAGAGCCTAAATTAGCATTGGCAACCCAACTGGCGCGTTGTACCCCATTGACGCTCGTGGTGAACTTCGCCAAACCATCATTTTCATCGTAATAGCCCACCACCAGGTTATAGCGTCCTGCGGGACCATCAAACGTAGTGTTGAGATTGACAGTCTTAGCCACATCCGTTGATTTGGATTGGACGGTGCGCCCTCGGGACGCAAAGGTAAAATCCTTGACATCATAGTCGCCGCTAATGCGCATCTGTTCTGCTTCCACCCGAATCACCGGAGTGGGATTGTGGGGTAGAAACTCCACATAATCGAGGTAGCCCCGATCGCCTCCTGCTTGGATACTTTGGATTTGGAAGCGGTCACCACCATTAATTAAAACGCCACGAATCGTTTTGGTGATAAAGCTCTTGGTGCTGGCATTACCATCCCCTAGGTCTAGAGTTGAGGTCCAAGTGGCTAACTGATTACCCGCCAAAACAGCATTATAGCGGGCAGCACCGTCATTTTCGTCGTAGTAGCCAATGACAATATCGTACAAGCCCGTCGTGCCGACCTGGGTTGTAGCGGTGAAGCCCGTCACCTCATCTTCACTTTTAACGATCGTGAAGTTAGAAGCAAAGTTATTACCACCTTCGATCTTGAACTTACCACCCAAGCTCATGTTCTCCACTTCAATGCGTCCGCCGGTAATGGGCACTACGCTGGAGCTAGCAGCAGAAACTTGTTCTAAAACCAGATAGTCAACGATCGCTTGATCGTTATAGTGACTCTTGCCTTCTAGCTTGATCACATCCCCCGGATTGAGCACAACATTCAAGCCCAACAGACGCTCGTGGGACGCATTATTATTTTGCTCAAACTTCCACTCCGTCAGTTCTTCGTCATTGAGGAAGACTTTAACCTCCGCTTCGCCAATCTTGTCATCGAAGTAATTCGCATAGAGGTTGAAGGTTCCAGCCTCTCCAGTGTGCGTATAGGTTGCAGTGGAGTAACTACCAGTTGTCCTAATAACCGCATCGCCAGAAGCCTGGTTATCCTTAACCACTTGATAGCCCTTGGCTAACACCAGAGACTCAGCCTCAATCCGTTTGACCGATCCTTCACCTTGGGTACCGAGCATGAGGTTTAACTGACCCACTGGGGCCCCCGTTGCATCAAAACGGGGCGTTGTTCCAGCGGTGAGAATATCGAGATAATCGATAATCGCTAAGTCTGACCCAACCGCATTGCCTTGAATTTCAATCTTAGTTCCCGAAGCTAAGGTCACCCCCGCAATCTTAAAGGAACGAAGTCCCGTAGCCCCATTTAACTGAACGACATAGTCGGTTGAATTGACTCCATTTCCAACCCGTAGGGTTAGGGTAGCCGTATCTCCCGCCAGGTCGTAATAGCCCACAATCAGATCGTAGGTACCTTCTGGACCACTAAAAGTGGTTCTTGCTTTACTATTTTGTCCCTTGGTAACTACAACCTTGTTTCCAGAAGCACCAGTGAAGCTATCGACGTTGTAGTTAATGAGCTGCAGATCTTCCGCTTCGATGCGAACCCAAAAGTCAGCAACATCAGTGACTTGAGCGTAAGAAACCGTACTATTGCTGGTATTGCTGGTATTGCTGGATTGGGCAACATAGGTATCTCCGTAGAGAATGTCATTACCATCACCACCATCCAAACTATCTTGTCCCAGTCCCCCCACTAGAAGGTCATTTCCAGACCCACCACTGAGCTTATCGTCACCATCACCCCCATCTAACAGGTCATCTTCCGTATCCCCTTTGAGCACATCACGTCCCGCACCACCAATCAAGACATCGGAACCGCGTCCCCCGGAGAGAATATCGTGACCCGCTTCACCATCGAGATAGTCGTTGCCATCTTCACCCGTGAGGAGGTCATTACCCTCGCCACCATAGAGGGTGTCATTGCCATCCCAACCGTAGACAATATCGTTACCCGCGTCACCCAAGAGCAAGTCATTGCCAGCTTTACCATCAATGAGGTCATCTCCGGCTTTGCCGCTAATCAGGTCACCCGCTAAACCACCGGCCAGGATGTCATCACTTTCACCACCCGTTACCGCATTGGGAGTAGTGGAATTGGCATTAAATCCAGAAGAGTTGTGGGATGACAGTTCGTCAAGGTGTTCCTCAATTTCTAACCACCAGGAACCAGAACCCAGTTCAAAAACTTGCCACCAAGAACCAGAGCCTAACCACCAAGAGCCAGACCCTAATTGCAACAGATCATCTTGAAACTCTTGCCACCAAGAACCGGAACCCAGTTCCAGAATCGTTTCTTCAAAGACTTGCCACCAGGAACCAGAGCCTAGAGCCAAGATTTTATCTTCAAACGCTTGCCACCAAGAGCCGGAGCCGAGTGCAAATAATTTTGCTTCGAGATCTTGCCATTGATCGCCATAGCCCAAGGCGAACATTTGCTTTTCAAAAACTTGCCAAACCCCGCCAAAGCCTTGCTTGAGCATTTCGGGTTCAAAGACTTGCCACCAGGAGCCAGACCCCAAAGCCAGCATCTTGGTTTCAAACTGTTGCCACCAAGACCCAGACCCTAACCACCAGCCACCGGAACCTAATTCGAGAACGGTGTTCTTAAAAATCTGCCACCAGGAACCGGAACCCAGTTCCAGCATTTGTTGATCCAGTTCTTGCCACCAGGATCCGGAACCGAGGTTCAGTTGCTTTTCAAATTCTGACCACCAATCGCCATACCCTTGGGCAATCATTTGCGTTTTCAGGGCTTCCCAGAAGGTTCCCCGGGCGAGGCTGTACCAGTCTTGGCCTTTGGCGATCGCGCCTTCAACTTCTGCAACCCCTACGCTAAAGTCATTGCTGACTGCTGCGAGAGCTTGTTGGTAAAGTGCATTGAGGTCTAAGCCTCCAGCAAAGGCGGCATAGTCTACATCCCAGCCCAAAACATCGAAGGCTTGGAGGTCGAGCTTGGAGATATTGGTGCGTTCGGTATAGCCCAGGGTGGGATCCATAATCCCGATCGCGTTTTGGTAGCGTTGCCAGTGGCTGGCTTGGTACTCGTTGCCTTCTTCAAATTCTGCGGTGGCGGTCTGACCACCATCCATGGAGAAGTATGCTGCCCCCCCAAAGCTGAGGTCACTGACGCTGCCATCGGGGTTGTCAACGGTCACGCTGGTTTTGCTGTAGCGCAGTAGATCCAGGGCGGTAAAGCCTTCTGCACGAGTTTCGCCGGAGTGCATGGTGAAGGTTTCTAACAACCCATCTAGACCACTGACAAAGCCCATGCTATGCCCAATTTCATGGAGGGCCATGGTCAGGAAGTCTAGGGTGTCTGGGGCTGCGGCGGCTTGACGGGTGAGGTCGTAACCCCAGTTGTAGCTGTTATTAATAACAATGTAGCCATCGAGGGCTGTGGGATCGGCGAGGACATCCCGATTCCAGGTGCTGCCATTGTTGAGCACTAGCGCTTTTTCCATCCCCAGGGCTTTGGCCTGGGCACGGGTAATCATAATCGTGGTGTTGCCATCCACTAATTCTGATGCGGTGGTGGGATCGCCGTCGGTGTCAATTAAGAAGTCAACGGTGTTACCTTCTTGTAGGGCATCCACCACCATGGCATCTTGTGCAGAGGTGGCATCTTGTTGTAGGTACTGTTGATAAACGCCGTAGTTAACTTCGTGGAAAATGGGCACCGCGCCGCCCACTGCTTGATTATCATTTAGCCCGGTGGTGGCCCCAATGTGGAGGTTAAGGGTTACATCATCGGTCAAAAACTTTGACCAAATCGCTGCTGCCATTTCAAAGCCAAGACGCTGCTCTAGGGAAACATTGGGGTCGTAGGTGAAGTTGAACTGGGTCATGGGACTAGCCATCCGCTAGGTGTGAATTGAATGAAACTTAAAGAGGTAGAGCGACTGAGCAACCGAAAACTTAAGCAACCTGAATGTTGTTGCTATCAATCTAAGGGATGGAATGGGACTATCACATCCGGTGAAACACGCAAATCACAAGACTTTGGGAAAAATCGGCCGATCGGCGCAATTTCTCCTTGAAATCTCTTAGATTGAAGCTTTTTCACTCCGTAATTTCAGGGGGATGGGGATTTTAAGCTGCTTAAAGTCAATCGAGTTTTCTCACTCTTGTCCTAGAGAGAAGAGGATTTCAGGTGTCGGAGAGAAATACGAAGTTTCGATGAAGATGAGGGTACGTAAGTATAAGTACTTCTGCTGAGAGGGCTGAGAATTGTCGGAATAAGGTATCTATTTTTGGCTTTCCACTGAAAGCGAAAAAATTTAATGGAAGAGTGCGGCGCGAAGCGCGGGTAGCCCTATTTTTTAGGGTTCTGGTGTGATCCAGCGATCGATTTCGGCCTTTGTTTGAGCAAAACGGATCATCAGTGCTTGGGCCATTTCCATAATCTGGGGGAGATCCGCCCGATCGTTTTTCTTGGCGATTTCCTCAATGCGGGCGGCTTGTTGGCGAAAGAATTCTGCTCCGATCAGGCTAGAGGAACCTTTGAGACGATGGGCATAGCGTTCTACGTCTGTGAGGTTAATGGTCTGGATATCCTCAGCGTTGAGCAAGGTTCTCAGTTCTTGCAGGCTTTGGGGTACCCCCTCTAAAAAACGCTGACACATTTTCTGAGCCAGATCGAGGTGTCCTTCTGCACGATCGAGGAGACCCTGATGATCGAAGAGGGGAACTTCTGTTGCGGGTCTATCAAGACTGTTGGGTTTAGGATTGGGGAAGGACCAAGAGGGTGTGGAATTTTTAGTCTGTGGGGATCGATCGAGCCAGCGTCTCAGGGTGCGGTCTAGATCGCGCAGGGCGAGGGGCTTCACTAAATAATCATTCATGCCAGCCGCTAAACATACGGCTCGATCGCTGGGCATGGCATGGGCGGTCAGGGCAATAATGGGCACCTGTCGGTAGCATTCTCCTGCCAGACCTTGACGGATTTTACGAGTCGTTTCATAACCATCCAGTTCAGGCATTTGGCAATCCATCAAAATGAGCGGGTACGGGGTCTGGGTTGACTGCCGTAGGACTTCTAGGGCAACTTGGCCGTTTTCAGCGCAGTCTGCCTGTAAACCTAAAACCTCGAGAAAGCCGTGGATTACTGCCTGATTAATCGTGCTATCTTCCACCACTAAGAGGCGAGTGGATGGATCCCAAGGATTTTCTGGGGCTTCTGTGGGTAAATTTTGCTGTGGGTCAAAGTGGGGCAGGGGTGAAAGAGCCCCATAGATTTGGCTGAGCACCTGGGTGAGTTGTCTTGGGGTGACGGGCTTAACTAAACAGGCTCGCTCTGCCAGATTAGGGGCATTGGTGAGGATGCGATCGTTGACGCTGGTCATGCGGATCACGGCTAAATCTGGACAGGAGGGATGTTTTTGTAGGGTGTTTACCCATTCCACTCCCTGGTTATCCAGCAGATGCTCATCCACGATCGCCAGGTCAATTTTAGTGTCAGAGATTTGCGGGGAGTGGAGCAGGGGCTGACAGAGGTTTTGGGCTTGGTTGAGATCCGAGGCGCAGAGGACGTTGGCTCCCTGCTGCTGCAACTGTTCCGTCAGGATCTGCAGCATCATCTCGTGATCTTCCAGGAGTAACACCGTCACATTCTGGAGGGGCAGCTTGGGCAGGGTAGGGATCTCGATGGTGGAAGCCCGTAGCGGTATGGTGACTTCAAAACAACTGCCTTGCTCGACTTGACTATGGACCTGAATCGTTCCGCCCATGAGGTGGCACAGTTGCTTGACGATCGCTAAGCCTAAGCCTGTACCGCCATACTGCCGAGTGGTACTGGCATCCACCTGGGTAAAGGAGTCAAAGAGGAAATCTTGTTTCTCCTGAGGAATGCCAATGCCCGTATCCGTAACCGCGATCGTCCAGTATTGGCGATCGTCTTCTGGGGATTGTTTTGCGGGCGGGCAATCCAGATCGAGGGTAATGGTGCCTTGGTTGGTAAACTTGATGGCATTGCTGACTAAATTCGTGAGAATCTGGCGCAAGCGACGGGGATCCCCCAGGAGCCGAGCGGTGGGAAACGAGTGTACGGCTAATATGAACTCCAGACCTTTGCTATAGGCCATGGTGGCCATCGTTTGGGCACAATCTTCAAGCTCTTGCAGTAGATCAAAGTCAATCTCCTCCAAGTCCATCTTGCCCGCTTCAATTTTAGAAAAATCGAGGATGTCATTAATCAGGGCTAATAGTGATTCAGCACTGACTTGAGCCATGTGTAAGTACGATCGCTGGGTCTCATTTAAGGGGGTGATGTTGAGAAGGTTCAGCATTCCCAAGACCCCATTCATGGGGGTGCGGATTTCATGGCTCATGGTGGCCAAAAAGCTTGTTTTATACTGGGAGGCCTGCTCAGCTTCTTCCTTAGCCTTTAGCAGTGCCAGTTCCGCCTGCTTGCGATCGCTAATATCTAAAATGACCGTTGTCCAGACCACCTCTCCATTGGCTAAACGTTGGGGGTTGCCCCGGCCCTGAACCCACTTTTCCTGCCGTGTAATGGCGGTGGTAATGCGCCATTCCCAACGCCAAGGGGTTAAATGTTCAGCCGAGGCCAAAATAGAGGCTTGCATTGCGGCTAAATCTTCGGGGTGGACGAGGTTCCACAATAGCTGGGCATCTTTTTCAAGGTCTTGAGGTTGAACCTCCCAGAGATCTTGGCATCCGGGACTCATATACATAACCCGATCGGAACCGTCGGCATGGAGCACATAGTGAATAATGGCACCGGGAACGCTGTTGGTCAGTTCACGGAGAAACGCTTCTCGCTCTCGCAGGGCGGCTTCGGCCTGGCGGCGATGGGTCATATCGATGGCCATGGAAATGACAAAACGACGGCCATCGGGGAGTAATCCCAAGGGAGCCGTGTGAAAATGCCAAATGCGCTTCTGGCCGTCTCGGGTTTTGATCTGAAAGTCCCCTTCATCCCAGCGGGTTTCAAGCTGATAACACTGGGTCATAATGCGCGCTAGAATGTCCTCGGCGTAGTCACCGTAGGCTAAGGTAGTCCAGTGACGAGTGGTGGGTAGATCAGCGTGGCTATACCCCGTTAAGCTCGTCCACGCACCGTTGATTTGGAGAACTTCCCCATCTTCAGCATGAATCATGATGGGGAAAGGTGCATTTTCGATGGCTCTGCGGAAGCGTTGCTCACTGTTCCGCAACTCGGCTTCCATGACTTTGCGTGCCGTAATGTCCAGACAAATCCCCACCATGCGATCGGGTCTGCCTTGGGCGTTGCGCTGAACTTGACCGATGGACAGGAGCCAGAGCGGTTCATGGTCGGGTAAGAGCAGCCGATATTCCATGGTCACGTTGGTCTGTTTACTCACCGCTAACGCATAGGCAATCTGGACTTGCTCTCGATCTTCGGGGTGAATATCTTGATAAAAATCCTCTAAGGTTACCAGCCAAGATTCTGGTGTCCATCCCTCTGGGGTATAGCGTCCCCACAAATTTATTTCACGGGTTTTAAAGTTGTGTTCCCAGCAGGTCATGCCCGCAGACTGCATCGCTAGGCGCAACCGTTCGTCCTGGATCTGAAGGGTGTACTCTGCCTGTTTACGATCGCTAATATCCGTCAGACTGCCAACATAACCAATGATTTCTCCTTGGGGATTACGCTCTGGCTCGCATTGCCCATCCACCCAGACCACTTGTCCATTGGGTTTGAGGAAACGATACTCCTGCCGAAAAGGGCTATCGGTTTGCTGCGCTTCTGCCCAGGCGAGTCTAATGCGTTCCTGATCCTCGGGATGTAAACCCGAGAGCCAGCCATAGCCCAAACACTCCTCTGGGGAAAGTCCCACAATTTCACAACAGCGATCGTTACTATAAATATTTTGGCCGTGGGCATCTGCGCGAAAAATCCCTACCGGTAAGGCGGAGACGAGGGAACTGTAGTCCTGTTGACTTTGCAATAATTGTGCTTCCACGGTGCGGCGCTGCAGAATTTCCCGCCTCAAGGTTCTAATCCAGATCGCAAACAGCCCGATGATCGTCGTTAAACCAACCAGCAGCACCCGCTTCCAGGATTGCTGGAGATGGATCCACAGGGTGTGGGGATGAGGATGTAACCAACGATCGTTCGATCGATAATAAATCGAGTTTCGATCAGCGGTTAAGTCTTGAATTTGCCGATCGAGTCGGGGGATTAACGCTTGAGGATCGCCACTGGGTACGGCAAAGTACAGTTGATTAGGCTCGAAAACGAGATTTGTAGGCTCTACGTTGTAGTTTTGGGCATTCCAACGACCAAAAAAGACGTTGACCATACCCGCGTCAACGGCTCCGCTACTAATCTGCTCAAACATTTCTGCAAAACTAGACACTTCCACAAGGTGGAGGGTGAGCCCAAAATTACGAGCTTGCTCAAGCAAATCCCCTTCCTGCACGCTGCTGCTCAAGACCGCTACCCGTTTTTGATCTAAATCTAAGAGGGAGTTGACAATAACGGAAGGGTGAACATAAACCTCTGACCAACTGGAAAGAACGACTTCTTGGTTAAAATCAAAGTCCTGATCCCGCTCCGCCGAATACGCAACATCGGGCATTAGATCCAGTTCCCCGCTGGTGAGCGATCGTAAACAGACCTCCCACTCACAGGGGACATAGACGATCGTCCATTGCTCCCGGCGGGCAATTTCCTGGAGAATATCAACCCAAAAGCCTGCGGGTTCACCCTCCTCGTCCAGAAAAATCTTGGGGGGATTTTGATAAATGCCAACCTGCAGCGTTTCAGGGGGGGATTGAGCAAGGGAAACCGAACCTGGCCAGAACAAAATGGGCAGGCAGGCTGCTAATACGTGAAATAGTTGAACTTTCATACGTCGATGCGAACGCCTCTAGGCACAGGTGGAACTTGTAATCCGCAATCGAACTTCCCTTGATTACCGAACTTGAGTCAGTGGTTATAGCTTTGTGCTGTTCAACCCTGAAAACTACTCGTCGGATTTTTAACCCTGGTGAAAATTTGAGACCTAGCTAGCAATCTTAGCATAGGGAAATTCAATTCAGGACGATCGCTGACTCAGCGACCTGCCACCATGCATAGAGGTGTCCTAATATGGCTAACATTGTCGATACTTAACTGATGGCGGAAACTGTTCTGCTTTGAGGGGAAAGCTGTATGATTCCACCATTCACCAACCTGTCGATGTCCCTTGAGCCAAAACACGATCGCGGCAAAACGATCGCTCTAAAACCGTGAGGCTAGAAACCGTGATCCGATGGTTCGTTGCTCAAGCTGTCCTTGAATGGAAGGAAACCTGTTCATGAATATTCTCGTAACAGCGATCGTTGTAGCTATTCCTACCTATTTCTACGCCGCGATCGTTCGGAGTATCGATCGCTTTGAAAAGGAACCCGTTGAATACTTAATTGGGGCGTTTTGCTGGGGAGCAGTGCCCTCCATTATTGTGGCCATTATTTTGCAGATGATCCTCAGCGTTCCAGTGGAAGCGATCCTGGGCACCGAAACCCTAGCGGGGTCTTTTGTGGATACGGCCATTACGGCTCCCGTCACGGAGGAAATCTTAAAAGCAATGGCGGTGGCAGCGATTTACTTGACCCGTCGCCGAGAGTTTGATGGCTGGGTCGATGGCATTGTCTATGGCTCAATGGCGGGCTTCGGCTTTGCCTATGTGGAAAATATTTTGTATCTCGTCAACCAAACGGAAACGATCGAAGAATGGGTGGTTTTATTTTTGATTCGGGTCATTGCCCTCGGCTTTATGCATGGCTTTTGGACAGCTTTAACGGGGATTGGTTTTGGCTTTGCCCGCTATCGTCATAACCCCCTCAGTAAAATTGTAGTTATTAGTTTGGGTCTATTAGCTGCCATTGCGGGCCACTTAATCCATAATGGCTCCCTGGTGATTGTGGATGCCACGGAAAGCGGTGAGCCGTTGCTCATTGCCCTAGTGAATTACCTCTTTTTGGGAGCCATGGGGGTTCTGCTCTGGTTTGTGGCGGGTTTCAATGGACGACGCTTAATGAAAAACTATCTAGCGGATGAAGTGCCCCAGACGCTATCTCCCGAGGATTATCAAGTTATCAGTGGTCAAAAACGCAGCAAAATGACTCGGCAGCGGAACCGCGCCTTAACCCAAGCGGCGGCAGAATTAGCCCAGAAAAAGTTTCAACAAGAGAAGATGCAGGGCACAGAGGATCACCAGGCTGAGATTGCAACCCTCCGGGAGGACTTGCGGCGGCTGTCTTTAGGCTAGATCCCCCCTAGCCCCCCTTGAAAAAGGGGGGAACCGAGCCTTACTCCCCCTCCTCGGAGGGGTTGGGGGGGAGGGTCTAGCCTCGCGGGACACACAGAGCATTTTTAGAGCGATCGTTTTTAGTGAACAGCCGACCCTCCCCTAGCCCCTCCCAAGAGGGGAACCGGAGTGAACTCCCCTAAGACCGATATTCCAGATCCGCGATCGCTTTGGGGACGGCTTGGGTAAGGACTTCATGGCCGGTTTCCGTGACTAGCACATTATCTTCAATCCGAATCCCAATCCCCTTCCAGCGATCGGCGATGGGGGGTTGGCCTTCAGCGGGTTGGATATCGGGGCGAATATAGAGTCCCGGCTCTACCGTCACCACCTGTCCCGGCTGGAAGGGTTGCCAAGTCTCCCCAATTTTGCAAATTCCCGCATCGTGAACATCTAAGCCCAACCAGTGCCCTGTCCGGTGCATATAAAAGGGTTTGTACTTTTCCCCTTCCAGCAGTTCATCCAAACTGCCTTGCAGTAAACCTAGCTCCACCAAGCCTTCTACCAAAACCCGCACCGCCGCATCGTGGTACTCATTCCAAGGGGTGCCCGGTTGCACCTTGTCGATCGCAACCTCCTGAGCGGTTAAGACCAGTTCATACAAGGTTCGCTGCTCTGCGCTAAAGGTTTTCCCCACGGGAAAGGTGCGGGTAATGTCGGAGTTGTAGTAGTGCCAAGAACAACCGCCATCAATCAGGAGCAGATCGCCCTCTTCCATTTGGCGGGTATTTTCGATGTAGTGCAAAATGCAGGCATTTTCCCCGGAGGCAACGATCGTGGGATAGGCGGGGCCCCAAGCCCCGTGGGCCCGGAAATGTTGCTCCATAGCCGCTTGAATTTCGTATTCAAAACAACCCGGTTTCGTCTGCTGGAGGGCAAGCTGGTGGGCTTCTATGCCCAGTTGGGCTGCTTGACGCATCAGCCGCATTTCCGCTTCACTTTTAACCGATCGTAATGGATTGATGACTAAGGCCGGATCCTCCAACGCTATCGGGGCAATGCCTCGCTTATTCCAATAACGAAGCTGACTTTGCCAGTGCTGAATAATGCGATCGTTAAACGCCCGATCGTCACTAAAGTGATAATAAATGCGATCGGCTTTTTCAATATATTGCGGCAGTTTTTCATCTAATTCTTTAATTTCATAAACTATATCTGCTCCATACCGTTCCTTAGCCGCTTCCACCCCGACACGGTAGCCAGTCCAGGTTTCCTTTTCCCGGTCTTTCGGTTGGACAAAGAGAATAAAGCGATGTTCTGCATGGTGAGGCGCTAAAACCGCAACCGCATCGGCTTCATTAAATCCTGTGAAATAGAAAAAGTTGCTATCTTGGCGAAAATTATAGTCCACATCATTATGCATCACCGCCATTGGCGCACTGCGAAGAATGACTGTACTGTGGGGAACTTTAGCCATTAAGGCTTCTCGACGCTGGGCATATTCTTCAGGGGGAATCACGGTAAAAGAAGCATCCATCGTAAGCATCCAGAACAATTGGGGACTATGGGGGGCTTTCCACTGAAAGCGAAAAAATTTAAGGTCTTAAGGTGGTAGCCCTAGGGGGCACCTCGATTGATGAGATCACGGTTTCAGCGATCTCCCTGCAATTGTAAAATTTTTTCGTCCGTTGCGCTGCGCCTGACCCCGGTAACCGTATTGCCGCGATCCTGTAATTCTGGGCCGAGGTTCAGTGACTTGATACAATCTTGTCATCCCTCTGGCTTTCTGCTCAAAGCGGAACAATAACTGGAAGAGGGGGCCGCGATCGGCCCACTCCCGCCTTAAGTTGATAGCCTCTCATCGGTTTAGGTATTTAGCCGTGACAACTCTTCGTTTACTCATTGCTGCTAGCGGTACTGGCGGTCACCTGTTTCCGGCCCTTGCGGTAGCTGAGGTGTTACCGGATTATCATATTGAGTGGCTAGGGGTTCCCGATCGCTTAGAGACCAGTTTATTGAGGGGGCGATATCCTCTCCATACCGTAGCGGCCCGAGGCTTTCAAAGCCGCTCTCCCTTGAGTATGGGCAAAACCATCTATGGATTAGGGCGCTCTGTCTTTCAAATTCGCCATTTACTCCAAAACCAGGGCTTTGCGGGAGTGTTCACTACCGGCGGTTACATTGCTGGCCCCGCGATTATGGCGGCCCGTTCCTTAGGCTTACCGGTTATTCTCCATGAGTCCAATGCCTTACCGGGCAAAGTTACCCGCTGGTTTAGCCCCTGGTGTACAGAGGTTGCCCTAGGGGTCGAAAGCGCCGCACAATATTTACCCCGTACCCGCACCGTTTACGTGGGAACCCCAGTCCGTCCCGACTTTCTCTTAGAAACGCCGCCATCCCTAGATTTACCCATTCCTGCTGATGCGCCCCTGTTGGTGATTGTTGGGGGTAGTCAAGGGGCCGTTTCCGTCAATCAACTGGTGCGCACCTGTGCCTCCGATTGGCTGGAAGCTGGTATCTGGATTGTGCATTTAACCGGAGATGTGGATCCCGATCGTGCTCAGTTTCAGCATCCCCATTATTTTGCCCTGCCCTTTTACGATCGCATGGCCGCCCTCTTACATCGCGCAGATTTAGCCATCAGTCGTGCCGGGGCTGGCACCCTCACAGAGCTAGCCATCACCCACACCCCCTCTATTTTGATCCCCTATCCCTACGCTGCGGAGGATCATCAAACCTATAACGCGGCTATTTTTGGTTCCGTTGGGGCAGCGATCGTTTTTCAACAGTCTGACCTCTCGGCGGATCAATTGCGGGAAAAAACTCTATTTCTCCTTAATCCTCAAAACAAAGCGGTGAGCCAACAAATGGCGGAGAAGTCTGGAGAGTTAGCGGTTCATGATAGTGCCCATCGTATGGCGACCCATATTCGGCAGGTGATTAGGGGTTAGGGATTAGGGATTAGGGATTAGGGGTTAGGGATTAGGGGGGTTCACGTTAAGATAGGCATAAGCTGGGCTCTCAGGGGTTATAGACATAAGGCTACAGGTCAGGCCATGAGAGGTTCCCACGCAGTCCTAAAACCACGAAGTCCTAAAACTAAGGTGTACAACGACTATGGCGTGCTCACGGCAAGACTTTTCCTGGATCTCCCCCAAAGTCCGGCGATTTCCAGTCCATCTATCCTGTAGTGTTCTCAGTGGAGTCCTAGGCATACTGGTTTCTACGGCTGGTTTTGCGGCTGAAAAAATTACCTTTTCCTTAGGGGCTGCAGGCCGATCGCTTCAAGTCTCATCCATCGAAAACTTTGCGGCAGATGGTTCAATTTCCCGAGATTTAAACTTCCTGCTCAATGTGGTGGGAGCTGATCAACAGGAACAATTTCGAGAGGCGCTCAGCCGTCCCTTTGATGTGGATCCCAAAGCTTTGAGCCAGGTGGCCAATTCCCGGATGGGGTCTCAAATTTTTGACCTCATTGGTGAGGTGATTACCTCCCCCAGTGGCTTGAATGGGGGCACCAGTCTACGTTCCGCCATTACGATCGCGGCGTGGCAAGAGGGGGGCTTTACGTTACTGGATATTTTGAGACGATATCCAACGGATATTCGTATTGATGTGGGCAAAGTTCTCAAAGCGGTGAAAAGTGCCAAAACCGTGACGGATACTAGTTTGGCCATGCTCAAGGAAGTGGAGCAGTTAGCTGAGGCGGAAACGCCCCAAAATCCGGTGGACTTTAATCAAGTTGCGGATCTGCGTACCGTAGGGGAGCAAGGCGTTCAAACTGTCACCTGGAACCTTACGGATCCTCAGCGCGATCGATCTTTTTATGTGAATGTGTACTGGCCCCAGACACCCCTGATCGAGAATACCCCGGTACTGGTGTTATCCCATGGGTTTAATTCCAATCCAGAGGACTTTCAGGACGGGGCCGAATACTTTGCTTCCCATGGCTATGTGGTGGTGGTTCCTCAACACCGGGGGAGTGATGGCCACCATACCCAGCGGTTTTTGCGGGGCTTAGAAAAAGAAGCTTTTGAGGTCAATGAATTTATCGATCGTCCCCTGGATGTGAGTTATGTGTTGGATGAATTAGAGCGACAAAATGCTGAATTGTTCAACAATCAACTGAATCTGAGTCAGGTGGGGGTATTTGGTCACTCTTTTGGGGGGTATACGGCTCTCGCTTTAGCGGGGGCAACCATTGACTTTGAGAACTTACAAACCTTTTGTAAAGCCCAAAATTACTTTAATATTTCTGCCATTGTGCAATGTCAAGCCTTGAATTTACCGGAACAGGACTATGAGTTCAAGGACGATCGGGTCGCCGCGATCGTGATTCTCAATCCAGTCAATAGTTTAATTTACGGAACAGAAGGGTTAGCAAAGGTTAATGTTCCTGTTATGGTCGGTGCAGGGAGTCATGATCCGGCAACGCCTTTTGTCTATGAACAATTGCGATCGTTCCCGTGGATCGGGGATCAATCCCAGCCGATCGACAAATACTTAGTTGTACTAGAAGGTCAAACCCACATTGATATTTCTCGCTTGGATGGCGGGATAACGGCAGCGATTAATAGCTTAAATCT
>JBEAPM010000526.1:0-4142 GCA_041164445.1 Cyanobacteriota bacterium | reverse complement strand
CATCGCCAACAAAAGCAAATTGATCAGGACTTAAATCTTTACCGCGTTCCAGCAGATCTCCCTGAGCTTTTTCAAAGCCTGGTTGCTATTTTGACGGTAAAACGCTGAAGCGGCTAAAACGCGGGGCTGCCATCCATGAGCAATAAAATGCTTATGCCGTAATGGTTTTATCTCTTACCTGTAAACTGGGATGGGCGCGGCTAAGATCGATCCTGTAAGACCGCAAGGGTTCTGGACTTCATGGATGACGCGCCCTAAAGTAAACTGAACTTGATCGGATCCGGTCGTCATCGCTTATAGGACTTGAGCATTGGCCGCTGCAAGAATTTTACGGATGCTGGGCGAAGGAAAGCCAAGATATCGATCGCGCCCTACATTAAACCGAAATTTACGTTAAACCAGAAGTAGATGAAGGGTCTTTATCGCCAGATTATCGTTAGCCTTTGTCTGATCTTACCCCTGGTATTGGTAGCCTGTAGCCAACCCCCCGGGGGAGACTTTACGACCTTGAATAGTCGTTTTACCGATCAACAGCCAGTCCTGAGTGGGGATGGTAAATTATTGGCTTTTATTTCCGATCGATCGGGACGACAAGAACTGGTTTTATATGATTTGGAGCAACGTCAGTTTTTGCCCCTACCGGGTTTGAATCAGGGCAATGCTGTCGTTGAAAGCCCTAGCTTAAGCCGCACTGGGCGTTATATCGTTTATCTCTCTAGTCGGCGGGGTCGCCCTGAAATTGAGCTATACGATCGCTTTTCCCGCAATATTCAAACCTTGACCGTTGGCTACCAGGGCTGGATCCGTTATCCCCGGATTGATCCGGATGGGCGTTATATTACGTTTGAGTCGGGGCGGCGGGGCCAATGGGATATTGAAATCTTCGATCGGGGTCAAGGGGTTGAACTGGATTTAGCACCTGGAGCTAATATTCGGCCGCCAGTTCCCTAGGTTCCCTAGTTTGAGTTTTGAATTTTGAGTTGTCTTGATTCCCCTCTTGGGAGGGGCTAGGGTGGATTGAATTTTGAATTTTGAGTTTTGAGTTTTGGGCACCTCGAAAATTAAAATTTTGCGGTAGTACAATGGTCAGTTCTCAGTGTTGCGATTCCAGAACCTATGCCTAAGCCAACCAGTGAATATAGTTGTACCGAATGTGGCGGTAAGGCGTATCAATACTTTGGTAAATGTCCTTCCTGTGGCGCGTGGGGCACCTTAGTTGAACAAACGATCGTTCCTACTCCTTCTACCCCTTCCCGGCGTAACCCTACCCCAGATCCTGGCCGTCCCTCAACTCCCCGCCTCTCCCGTCGTTTGGAGCAAATTGTAGATTATCCCCAACAACGCCTTCCCTCTGGCTATGGTGAGTTCGATCGGGTCTTAGGTGGGGGAATTGTGCCGGGTTCCCTGGTGCTGATTGGGGGAGATCCGGGTATTGGTAAATCGACGCTGCTCCTGCAGGTGGCGCGGCATCTCTCTGAGCACCTTTCCCTACTCTATGTTTGTGCTGAAGAGTCGGGGCAGCAGGTGAAAATGCGCTGGCAGCGGCTTCAGGAACAGTCTCCCACGACGGCATTTCCTCCCCATCTCTATCTCTTGCCGGAGGTGGAACTGGAAAAAATTACCGTGGAGTTGGAATCCCTCAAACCCACGATCGCGGTCATTGATAGTATTCAAGCCATCTATTTTGCAACCCTGAATTCCGCTCCGGGATCGGTGTCTCAGGTGCGGGAATGTACCTCTGCTTTAATGCGCCTAGCGAAGCAACTGGAAATTGCCCTGCTCATTGTTGGCCATGTTACGAAGGAGGGAGCCATCGCCGGGCCCAAGGTTTTAGAACATCTGGTGGATACGGTCTTGTATTTTGAGGGCGATCGCTTTGCCAGCCATCGTTTACTGCGATCGGTCAAAAACCGCTTTGGGGCAACCCACGAATTGGGTATTTTTGAAATGCAGGGGCAGGGATTAATCGAAGTGCCCAATCCCTCTGCCTTATTTTTAGGAAATCGTTTAGAAAGCGTTCCGGGTACCGCCACGATCGTGGCCTGTGAAGGAACCCGTCCCCTGTTGGTGGAATTGCAGGCTCTGGTCAGTCCCACCAGTTACCCCTCACCGAGACGATCGACCACGGGCATGGAATATAACCGTCTCCTCCAAATTTTGGCGGTGTTAGAAAAACGGGTGGGCTTTCCCCTCTCTAAATTTGATGCTTACGTTGCCTCGGCGGGCGGTCTCAGTGTCACGGAGCCCGCTGCAGATTTAGGCATTGCCGTGGCAATCGCCGCTAGTTTCCGCGATCGAACCGTTGCTCCAGATCTGGTGTTAATCGGTGAAGTCGGTTTGGGAGGACAGATTCGGCCCGTATCTCAGTTGGATTTACGGCTCAAAGAAGCTGCAAAACTAGGGTTCCGCACCGCGATCGTTCCCCATGGGCAAAATATTGAAGGGTCGATTAACGAAACCCTCACCCTTCATCCCGTCGCTAAAGTTGTTGAAGCCCTGAGTATTGCTTTACAACCCTCGGAAAACCTTGAGAAATCCTCTGGAAATGGGGAGTAAATCAAGATGACAGCTATCAGCCAATAGACATCACTATCACTTTAATGGGAAACCACCTTAAGACGAAAGAGTGCCGCACTCTTTCATTAGAACTAGGGATATTAAGGCGGAGTTGAGGAAGACGGGCTGGGGGATTTTGGGGGATCCGGAAGCACCGGAGGCGTATAGTGACTAATGCTGACCCACTCTAAGCGGCTAATGGGAGCCGTTAAGCGAATGATGGCCTGGGGAGACGGACTCGCTTTCATTTGGATGGTTTCGACAATTCCGACTGGTAGCCCCGGCGGAAAGAGGGTGCTATTGGGAGAGGTGGTGATCACATCTCCAGGGCGAACATCCGGGGTTTTTTCAAAAAACCGCATAATCACTTGATTAGAGGCTTGCCCTCGGATGTACCCTTGGCTGCGGGTGCGACTGACCATCACCCCCACGCTACTCATGGGATCGCTAATTAAGGTCACCCGACTGGAGTGGGGAGTGGTTTGGGTTATGTGCCCCACCAAGCCCCCAGGAGCCATGGCAATGGAACCCGCCTTGACCCCATCGGCAGAGCCACGACCCACTAAGGTTTGTTGCCACCATTCACTCACGCTGCGACCCACGACGGGGGCAAAGAGATCGGGAGGCAAGGTTTGATCCGGATCTCCCAATAGCGATCGTAATTGTTGATTTTGCTGATCGAGTTCAATGAGGCGCTCCTGTAATTCCAGAAAGCGGGCCTCCATTAACCATTCTTCTTGAGCCGTCTGGGGTTGAAACAGCCGCGCAAAAGAAGCGTAAAGTTCCAAGAGGAAAGCCCCTTGGGTTTGCCGCAAAAACCAGCCTATGGCTAGGACAGTGCTAATGACCAGCAGGCGGCTACCATATTGTTCCCACCATCGGTTTAGGGAATACATAAAAACTCAAGTTTTAGGGCTAAAATCCCATCGATCGTTGACGACTAAACACCCGCTCAAGCTGCTTAAAGTTTTCGAGGACTCGTCCTGTCCCTAAAACCACACAACTTAAAGGATCCGCTGCAACGTGGGTCACAATGCCGGTTTCATGGCTAATTAAGGTGTCTAAGCCTCGGAGCAGGGCCCCGCCTCCCGCCAACATAATGCCCCGATCGATAATATCTGCCGCGAGTTCAGGCGGGGTCCGTTCTAAAGTCCGCTTTACCGCATCCACAATCACCGCTAGGGGTTCTGACATACTTTCCCGAATTTCAGGGCCCTTAATGGTCACGGTACGGGGTAAGCCAGAGAGCATGTGTAAGCCTCTGACCTCTAAGGTGGCTTCATCTACTTCTCGGGTTGGATAGGCAGATCCAATATTAATCTTAATTTCTTCCGCAGTCCGTTCCCCCACGATCAGGTTATGGACTTTTTTCATGTACTGGGTAATGGAATCGGTCAACTCATCCCCGGCAACCCGCACGGATTCGCTGAGAACAATACCCTGTAAGCTTAAGACCGCAACTTCAGTGGTGCCTCCACCAATGTCAATCACCATGTTCCCTGTCGGCTCTGCAACAGGTAAACCGGCACCGATCGCGGCTGCTACTGGTTCATCAATCAGGAAAACTTCTCTTGCTCCTGCTTCTC
>JBEAPM010000525.1:0-19908 GCA_041164445.1 Cyanobacteriota bacterium | reverse complement strand
GATCTCACAGCAATACTATTTTCACGATTAAGGAAGCTTCCCATGAGTCAGACCATTGTTATTGATCCCGTTACCCGTATTGAAGGTCACGCCAAAATTTCCGTTTTCCTAAACGATGCGGGGGAAGTTGATGATGCCCGTTTTCATGTAGTGGAATATCGAGGTTTTGAAAAGTTTTGTGAAGGTCGTCCCTTTACAGAAATGGCCGGTATTACCGCTCGCATTTGTGGGATTTGTCCCGTCAGTCATCTGCTAGCAGCCGCAAAAACCGGGGATAAAATTCTAGCGGTCAAAATTCCCGCCGCAGCGGAAAAACTACGGCGCTTAATGAATCTGGCTCAATTAACCCAATCTCACGCCCTCTCTTTTTTCCACCTCAGTAGTCCTGATTTTCTCTTGGGCTGGGATAGTGATCCGGCCAAGCGGAATGTTTTTGGCTTAATTGAAGAAAATCCTGACTTAGCGCGAGCTGGCATTCGTCTGCGCCAGTTTGGTCAAACTATTATTGAGCTGTTAGGAGCCCGCAAAATTCACGCCGCTTGGACAGTTCCCGGTGGAGTACGATCGCCCCTATCGGAGGAAAGTCGCCAATGGATTATCAATCGTTTACCGGAGTCTTTTGCGACCCTACAAACCGCTTTAGACTTATTCAAAGGCATGCTGGACGGTGCCCTCAAAGATGAAATTAATATCTTTGGGGATTTTCCTTCCTTATTTATGAGTTTGGTGGGGAAAAATGGTGAATGGGAACACTATGGTGGTCATCTCCGCTTTGTTGATAGTCAGGGTAATATCGTTGCCGATAACCTCAGTGAAGATGACTACATGAGTTTTCTGGGAGAAGGGGTAGAAAAATGGTCTTACCTCAAGTTTCCCTACTATAAACCCTGGGGTTATCCCGAAGGAATTTATCGGGTGGGGCCCTTAGCAAGGCTGAATACTTGCTCCCATATGGGTACTCCCAAAGCAGACGCTGAACTCCAATCCTTCCGGCAACAGTTTAATGGCACCGTTAATTCTTCCTTCCTCTATCACTATGCTAGCTTAATTGAGATTTTGGCCTGCCTAGAAAAAATTGAAGCCTTAATGGAGGATCCGGATCTGTTATCGACACGGGTACGGGCTGAAGGCGGCGTAAACGAATTGGAAGCCGTGGGCGTGAGTGAAGCTCCTCGGGGGACTTTGTTCCACCATTATAAAGTGGATGAAAATGGCATTATTGAGAAAGTGAATCTGATTATTGCTACGGGTCAGAATAACCTGGCGATGAATCAAACCGTGGCTCAAATTGCCAAGCAATATATTCACAACAATAATGTCCAAGAAGGCTTTTTAAACCGGGTTGAAGCCGGAATTCGCTGTTTTGATCCTTGCCTGTCCTGTTCCACCCATGCTGCAGGGCAAATGCCCCTCAAAGTCGAGTTAGTCAACCCCGCTGGGGAAGTGATTGAAACGATCGTTAGGGATTAGGGGATCTCGATTAATTGTGGCGGTTGGAACGTGAGTCTATCGTCAAATCTGACCCACCCTAGCCCCTCCCCAGGAGGGGAACCGGATCGAACTCCCCCTCTATTCTGTTGGAAACTGTGGGTACTCATGAGGAGATCTATTAAGATACTTATCCTCATGTTTAGGGAAACGGTTCACTACAGTTAGCGACGAAATAAACGCTGCCACCACTGGGTAAACGGGGACGATTTTCGGGGGCCTTGACGATTACGGCGAAACTCCCGCGCTGAAGACGCACCTCCTGCCCCATCCCGCTCTAAGTCATAGAGTACTTTTTCCAGGTACCAGCGTTCTGACTTACCGGGATATTTGTTCCGCGCATAATTCATGAGGCGTTCCGCCAATTCCCGATCGCCCTTAGTAGCTTGTAATAACTCACGGCTTATCCCACCCCGGAATGGATTCTGCTGACGAGGGCTGTTTTTCCGAGCCCACATCACGGAAAGCACCACTAAGGTGAAAAAGATGAGAATAAAAATGCCTTGAGGAGACATAGGACAAAGAGGTTAGGGGACGGGGAAGATAAGAGATGAACCAGATCATCTCTCATCATACAAAAGTCATAATTGTTTTAACGGTTACCCACTTAAGGCAGAAGAGTGCGGCGCACTCTTCCATTAAATTTTTTCGCTTTCACGGGAAAGCCGTTTTAACTGAGGCAGTAAGGTGGCAAAGGCTCTGCCCCGGTGGCTGAGATGATGTTTTTGTTCCGGTGACATTTCCGCAAAGGTTTTATCCACTTCGGGAACATAGAAAATAGGATCATAGCCAAAACCGCTGCTGCCCTGGGGTGCATGGAGTATTTTCCCCGGGCAAATCCCCTCTGCTTCTAAGGCGACGCTGCCATTGGGTCGGGCTAAAACGATCGCACAGACAAATTGAGCTTGGCGATCGGTCTTGCCGGCTAATTCCCGGAGGACTCGGTTAATCCGATCTTCATCGGTGGTGCCATAGCGGGCGGAGTAAATGCCCGGTGCGCCCCCCAAAACATCGATCGCTAAGCCGGAGTCATCAGCGATCGACCACTGCCCTGTGGCTAAGGCCACGCCGGTTGCCTTAAGACGAGCATTGGCTAAGAAGGTTTGTCCCGTTTCTTCAATGTCTAATTCGTCGGGCTTCAGGGCAAGATGCCAAGGGAGGTCTTTCAGATAGGCTTGTAATTCTTCTAACTTACCGGGATTTCCCGTTGCTACCACCAGCGTTTGCACAATTACCTCAGCTTCAAAATTAACCAAACTGGATTGGGACTCTCGAAAAATCAAACTAGGGATTGTGGCGACTAGCTGCGCTGCCCACCACAATTAATCGAGGTGCCCTATTGTAACTCTAGGGCATTTTTAGCTGTCCGGGTCAACCAGAAGTTCACCTTCAGTGGAAGCCTAATTTTCCCAGGGGAAATCACCTTAGAGCTTGAGGAAGCGATCGATCGCTGCTACGGCCTTGGGGGGCCAGCGGCGAATGCTGCGGAGCCAGTCTAGATCTTTATAACGCGGATCTAAGCCCATGACGGGGTACCAGTTGCTTTCCGCTTCCCCCTGAAAGCCTTGATCCCAGAGTACGGCAGACAGAGCAGCACGGGGATCGGCAAATTGTGCATATTTACGAACCATATTTTTCAGCAGGCGAGTGGCTTCTTTCTCCTCTCCGACTTGGTAGAGGGCTAAGGCATAGTTCACCCCAGCCGCCGCTAAGCCGGGAGCCAGTTCCGTCGCGGTCTTAAAATCGGTTGCGGCCCCTTGCCAGTCCCCTGCTCCCCCTTTAGCATTGCCCCGATTGTTATAGGCCACGGCATCCTCTGGACTCAGGTCAATGGCCCGATCGTAATCTGCGATCGCTTTAGTCCAGTCTCCCAGGGCTTCCCAAACAATGCCTCGGTTAATGTAGGGATCCGGCAGATCGGGAGCTAAGGTCACCGCTTGGTTAAAATCCGCTAGAGCCTCCTCAAGCTGAAATTGGCTTAAGTGGGCATTGCCGCGATTACTCCAGGCGGCGGGATTTTGGGGCGCTAATTCGATCGCTTTGCTCCACTCGGCTTCTGCCGTCTCAAAATCTCCGGTCTGAGTTGCGCTAAACGCGGCGTTAAAAATTTCATCGAGGGCGCGATAGAGTTGCTGTAGGTTTTCGGGGGCGGCTGAAGAAGGGGCTGCCCATGCGCTGGGGCCACCCCCTATGCCCCATAGGCTCATCACTAAAATGCCTAAAATCAAGCTGGATTTGAACCACTGTTTAATCTGCCTCATGGATCCCGATCTCCTCTGTAGATAAGGCTACTCTAGCATTACCCCTCTTGGGATCGGTATTCGGGAAAGTTGTTGATCCACCACTGGCACCAGTCCTGCCACAGGGATTCTAGGGGGGGCTCTAGGGTCGGCAAATCCTTGGGTTCCAGAGCGATCGTCAGGGTCGTGAAGAGGCAGCGCTCATCCTTGAGGGGGGCTCCCAGTAGCCACGGCAAAAGCCGATACCGAATATCCCGGAAATTACGGTTCCCTTGATAGTCCCGAATGCTCACCGTGCTCCGGCCATAGGGATCCAAACAAGTGCTGAACTGAAGCTGATCGGACTCTAGAATTTGCAGATAATCGCCAAAAAGATTGTGCTTGAGTTCAGATTTCCCCGCCTGAGAAGGCAAGGAAAAAGCTTGTTTGACGTAGCGTTTCACATCCCCGGTGCTACGCACTATGTAATGAACCTGCAGCGTGGGTTGCAGTTGAAAATTTTGTTCCAGCACAATTTGATACTGATAGGCTTGATCGGCCAAGGAGTGGATCTCTTGGTCAAAAGGGGATGAAAGCGATCGACTGCTGAACAAGGTTCCAGAACTGAGGGGGACTGAGTTCGGCAGTGTAATCTGGGGTTGGGCTTGGAGTTCAGTAGATTTGGGCGTAAAAATGATTTTGACCAGTACCCCAGCACCGGCTAGCAAGAGGATACCTAAGATCAAGAGCCTCAGTTTTTCTGGCCATGGGGTTTTCATGTCGTTTCATCCCCTTCCGAGGGATCAGCATTCTCCTCAGAGACCTCAGCATCTTCTCTGAGAATAAATAGGCAGTAACACCCCAAAAGCACCACCGAAATTAAGGAAAAAACTAAAGACCCATCTCCTTTGTGCCAATATTCAAAAGCTTGGGGGGTTTCCGGTGTGGATAAAACCACCATAATCCCAACTCGAATGGCATTCATGACAAAAGCAATGGATATGGCCACCACAGGCAACAACACTTTTTGGATCCGGGGTGTTTCGACATAGAACAAAAAGAGCACCGCTAGCCCTAGCAGTTGAAACATGGTTTCTAAACCGGAACACCCTGGGTATACCTCTACTCCGCCCTGGGCAATTAGGATGAAAACCCCATCTCTTAGCACATCAAATCCTGAATACCAGAGCATTAAAGTGGTCATTTGAGCCGTGACGAGGGAGGTATCAATGACCTCCGCCAGCAAGGCCGGGGGTGGAATCAGAAAACCCAGAATAATGAGTTCGCGCCAGTACTGCCTCACCCCTCGAAAGCCGGAAGCCACTAGAGCCACCCCCACCCCAGAGAGGAAGGGAGATATTCTCAAAAAGGGATCGAAGCCTTGCATGGATGAACTTTTCAAAAGCACGAGCCCCAGCAAACTCCCCCCCAGCATCACCGCTAAAACACTATTTTTGCTGTACTTTAAGGTGCTTCGTCTCGACCACACCATGGCAAAGATAGCCGCCCAATAGAGAACGCTGGTACCGAATAAACTCCCTTCATTTCCCTTCAAAACTAAGCTCAAATGGATCAAGCTCAGGGTGACCAATAGGCCAGTGAGTAACATGGGCAGAGAGACAATACGCTGCAGTGAGAGATTTGGCTTCAACATCTAGACCACCCATTGAGTCAAGAGCGTGGGGTGTAAAGGTTAGCGATCAATTTTTACCGAAGGGCTTTCCACTGAAAGCGAAAAAATTTAATGGCAGAGTGCAACGATCCACACTCCTCCAACAGAAAAGCAGGGACATAGAATTTCTATGCCCCTGCAATAATACTGGTCGATCAATCTAAAGGGGAAGCAAGGGGTACGTCCCCATAGCGCCCATAAGCTGATTGGCATTTAGACGGCACTTTGTGAGGGCTAAAGCCCTCACGACAAGCAGATTACCCTTAGTCTATTAAACCTTGGCGAGCTTTTTCTGAGAAATACGCTGTTTAATAGCTCCAGCAAAGCCCAGTGCGGCAGCAGAACCCAGAATAGTCAGGGGCTCCGGCACACCCGCTAACTCATAACTACCATCTTGAGTTTGGAATTTAAGTCCCATATCACTGAGCGTAACCTGCGAATAGCCTGCACCAGTGGCAAAGTTACCAAAGATATTGACGGTGAATGCATCACTCTGGCCAGCCTGTAAACCACCGTTGATAGTTCCTCCATTACAGTTATTCGCCGCATACAAACAGACATCAATATTTTTGAAGCCTCCCGGTGCGTTACCAGTTTTGGGCGCAGTAACATCAGCAAAAACATTAGTGGTACTTGTGATCGTAGAAGCAGAGGTGGGGTTGGGGGTAACGCCAAACCAGAGGCTCATCACAGCCGCTTGATAACTGGAGTTGGTGAGATTAGAAAGATTAAACGTCAGAGACAGTTGATCTTCTTTGAATGTTTTAATGGTGACGATCGCTCTGGCGAGAATACTTTGAGTTAAAGTGTTTTTGCCATCGTCGGTTTTCGTACCGGCGGCTAAAGACCAAGTGATTGGGTCTAAAATACGGTTTTGATCAAATCGGCTGTCTAGAATGATATCGTTGAGCGGCTGACCAGAGGGATTTCCGGCAGTCCGTCCATTGGGAATAACGGTGTAGGCTTGGGCTTCGGAGAACCCGGGCAAGGTCACCGTAATGGCAGCGACGCAAGTTCCAAGCGCAATGGCAGGTAGAATAGACCAGAATTTCGGTTTCATTAGTTTGGGGCAATCCTAGAAAATCACGCTTAACGCGAGATCGGAACTTAACTCAGACCTTACCCTACGTACATTCGGACTAAAGTCTGCCGTCTTCAAACCTCGTTTAATTAGAGTTGATCATATCGGAATAAAAGAGAGTAGATCTGTGCTTCACCGAATCTTCAAGGAAATACAGCCCTAGACGAAGATTGGGTAAAGCCATAAATATACTGAGTCTACTTGAACGCTATTACGTATGTATTTAGTAAAAGTACTAAGCTTTTTTATACTTTTATTGCTTAATACCTAAGTAACTGCGATCGATACTCCAAAAAACACGTAAGTACTACTGACTTTTATGAAGAAATGTAAAAGACTAACCGCTTTGTACTCAAAGCCGCTGTAGTAACTGCTGTAATTGTGCCTCCAATTGCCTGACCTCATCTAATTGGGCTTGTAGCTGCAGGGCTTCCTGTTTTAAGGGATATTTTTTCAGGAGTGCCGCTTTCGCTAAATCTTCTTGTTGGCGCTTAATAGCTAACTGGGCTGTACAGTGCCATTTGTAGGCTTCGCGTAGAACTCGATCGAGTTGGGGTTCTAGCGATCGTTTCACCTGCTCTAGTTCTGCAAAGGCTTGGCGCAGATATTCTTGGGCCACTTGTGGATCTCCGGTACGCTCTGCCTGCTGAATCTGCTGTTGGAATTGGCTAAAACCATAGAGTCCGGCCGCCGCTAAAGCGGGGGCTGCCAGCAGGGGATTAACCGCCATGCCCCCAATGACCCCACCCACCACTGAGGCGGCCATGGCTTGATTGACTTGCTGGCTGTGATGCTGTCCCGTCTTGCACCAGGTGGCAAAATGTTCGCAGTTATTAAAAACGAGATGATAATCTCTTTCTCCCAGGCGGCTCATGGCTCGCTTGAGCACCACATCCGCTGGATCGGCTTGGGCATAATAGCGCACCTGAATGGGGCGGCCGCCGGAAAAAAATGCACGGGTCGATCGTAAAATAGACTGCCCATCTTTATAGTGAATCACGGTACCATCACCACAATCGATGCCGTGGTGTGTGAAACTACCCAATCCTCGATCGACATAAAGATGATCGCCCTTAGCCATCTGCACACCTCATCTAAAAACCTTCTGCAAGTTTACCTAACGTTATCACTGTGGTTACCAGTCCTTACCATCTCCTGCTTCGGCCCCTGTTATTTTCAATTTTGCAAGTTGATCCGGAAGCCAGTCATCGTTTGGTGATGGAGCAACTGGAGTCACTCTCAGAAGCTGGAACTCAGCCCTGGGGCAAACTGGTTCGATCGCTGCTTCAGTCCAATTTTGCTACAAAAGACGATCGCTTCAGCCAGACCCTCTGGAACGTGACCTTTCCCAATCCCATCGGTTTAGCGGCGGGATTTGATAAGGATGGGGAGGCCATTCCCCTCTGGTCAGATTTTGGCTTTGGGTTTATCGAAGCCGGAACGATTACGGCCCAAGCCCAACCTGGTAACCCCCAACCCCGTCTCTTTCGCCTCCTGGCAGACGAAGCGGTCTTGAACCGCATGGGTTTTAATAATGTTGGGGCCCAGGCCTTTCGGGAACGGCTGCAACACTGGGCGGCCCTGTACGGAGAAACCACGCCGCGCTGGCCCATTCCCCTGGGAATTAATCTGGGCAAATCCAAGGTTACCCCTCTAGAGGAGGCGATCGAGGATTATCGGGTGAGTTTTCAGACCTTAGCGGACTGGGGAGATTATTTTGTCATTAATGTCTCCTCTCCCAACACCCCAGGGTTGCGAAACCTGCAAGCCCGGGAACAACTAGAACCCCTCTGTGCCGCCTTACAAGCAGAGAACCAGCACCAGCGGCCACTCTTCGTCAAAATTGCACCGGACTTAGACTGGGCCGCGATCGAAGATGTGATGACCCTAGTGCAGGAGTATCATCTCTCGGGAATTATTGCGACCAATACAACCTTGGAGCGCAGTCGCTTAGGATTAAAGACTCAAGTGCTGAAAGCAACAGGACGATCGATCACGGAGGAGGCCGGTGGCATTAGTGGCAGTCCCCTGCGCCAGCGATCGACCGCAGTGATCCGCTTTATTGCACAGCAAAGCCGGGGACAGATTCCCATTATTGGGGTGGGGGGAATCTTTAGTGCAGAAGATGCCTGGGAAAAAATCGCAGCGGGAGCCTGTTTGGTTCAGGTCTATACCGGTTGGATTTATGAAGGGCCCTGGATGATCAAAGCCATTTTGCAAGGATTAGGCGAAAAGTTAGAGGATCGGGGCTTTAAACATATCTCTGAAGCGATCGGGTCGGAGGTTCTCTGAAGAGGGTGAGATCTGGAATCTTTAATGGCACTGTAGCTCGAAGTAGAACTGGTGAGGATGTTGCGGGCATCGAAAGAAATAAACTAACCCCACATCCCCCCACATGAGATTCGCTTCATCCTCAGAATCAATCTGAGCATAAAACTGCATTGGAGCGTTGCAGGTTGGACAAGTGGCTTCTATCGATCCTTGGATAAAGCGGGGGTATCCCCCCAAAAGCGTTGCATAATCATTGAGATAGTGAGTTCTGTCCACCGCTTCTTCGTAAGCTTCCCAAGGAGAATAGGCATTAAGCATTTCACAAAGATGACCGACTTCTGGGGATATCGAATCTAGGTCTTGCCAGTCTGGTAAAACTTCAACGGGAGATGAAATCAGGGTACAGGGGGTTAGTGCAAATTCATCATCCAACTCTCCCTCAATGGGGATCAGTTTTTCCATTGAGGGGTCTGGATAAAGTTTAATGACCCATTGACCTTTTGCTTCACTTTCCAGTCCCCACGGAAAGCATTCAAAACAGTAATAAAAAACAAAGAGTACATTTTCGCGCTCATCTCGAATTTGAGTCACAAAGGTCAAATCAGTGTCACAGGTAGGACAGGAGGGCCAAGTATCTCCCGCTTCGGTATAGGGCAGACCGCCATATTTACTTTCGCAAGATGCAGCGATCGCAGCGGTGTCGGCTTGAGGCTCGAACTGAATGGCGGGTTTGACTAAGGTTTTTAATAAGCGATCGAGTTTTGCTTGGTGCTGGGGTTGACTCATGTTTTTGCCTCTGCGGTTTTATTGATGCAGAAAACTTGCAGAAAACTTTTAGTGGAAAGCCGATGTCTTGAAAGACTGGCTTTTCCCAGCCCTGAGTCAAAAGGAAAATTGCTGCCCTCAATCTCTCTCCATTCAAGAAGAGGATTGAGGGCAGCATCTTCAACTGTCCTAAGGCGCTAAGGCATTACCCCGGAGCAAACTACCGATCGTTTTGGCGGTAATTTTCAGTTGCACCAAGGGATTAGCCGGAACAACGGTTTTGTACAGGTAGCTGTCAAAGGTCAACTTTTGCACATCTAAGTCTGCACACATTTCCACAAAGGCTTCCCGGGTTGCGTCGGAACGATAAAAGACGCTTTGCAAGATGTCTAGCACTTTATAGGTCAACCCATACTTACGATCCCAGCGATCGAGATAGATCTTTAAGTCTTTCTCCGTGGGAATGCGCTGCCCATTGCGAGACATCTCTACGATCGTTTCCGCACACATGCGACCAGACTTTGCCGCAAAGTAAATGCCTTCACCGGAAGACTTCGTAACATATCCGGCCGCATCTCCCACGAGGGCAGCTCGGCCCACAACCCGACGAGGACGGGGATGTTCAGGAATGGGATGGGCTTCAATTTTGATAATTTTGCCCCCTTCTAAGCGGTGCGCTGCCCGTGCCCGAATACCCGCTTGCAGTTGCTTAATCATCGCTTGGTTCGCGTGCATGGTACCCGTTCCCACCGCAACGTGGTCATATTTGGGGAATACCCAAGCGTAGAAATCGGGAGAAACATCATTACCCACATACATCTCAGCGAGATCTTGGTAATAATCCATCTTGTCTTGCGGCAGCTTAATTCGCTCCTGGAAGGCGATCGCATAGTTATAATCCCCCGCATCGATCGCTTTGGCTACTCGCGAGTTAGCCCCATCCGCGCCAATCACTAAATCCACATTTAAGGTCTTAGCACTGCCGGTTAGGTTTCCTTCGGAGTGATCGATATAGTGCAAGGTATAATCGCCTTTTTCAGTTTCAGGCAATTCCAGATGAATCATCTTGCCGTGAATGAGCTTTGCCCCTAGGCTGGCAGCGCGATCGCGCATAAACCCATCCAGTACCTCCCGACGACACATGCCGATGTATTCGTGCTGATTAATGAGGTTAATATCCACTTCCCGGTTGGAAGGGGAAATCATCTTCATCTTGCGAACACGACGATCGATAATATCCTGAGGCAGATCAAACTCATCGACCATACAGAGCGGAATAGCACCACCGCACGGCTTGGCATTATCCAGCTTGCGCTCTAGGAGGTAGGTCTCAATCCCTGCCTTTGCCAGCGTTTCTGCCGCAGAGGAACCCGCTGGTCCTGATCCAACAACTGCAACCCGTAAACCCAAAACAGTTCTCCAGTTTTTCTTAAATAAACGAACAAGTTTTGCGGTGAAGGCGGTTTTATCCTAATCCCTCACATTTGTGGGCTATCAACTTAAGGCAGAAGCGTGCGCCGCGGCGCACGCTTCTATTAAATTTTTTGCTTTCAGCAGAAAGCCCATTTGTGTAACTTTTACTTATGGGCATGGATCGTATCATGCCTGACGGAGTGCCTGGGAACTCTATTCTGGAACTGAAACACTCGTTCACAATCACCCTCAAGTTCTTAATGCAGAAGGTTGACAAGATTCAATACATTTCACTGGAAAAATGGGGACTGTTGGGCTATGGAAAGGTGCAAGCCGCAAAAGTTTTAGGACTCAACAGGGTCTGAAGTGGCGCATCGAGGCAAAACGATCGTGAAGATCGCCCCTTGGGGCAGATGATCCTCCACTTCAATTCGGCCCCCATGACTTTGCACCACCATTTTGCAAAAGGCTAAGCCCAGACCCAGTTGAGGAGCCTGCTCTAAGACCTTGGCCGTTTCATATTTTTCAAAGATGGCATCTCGCTTATCTGCAGGAACACCACTCCCCTCATCAGTGATCTGAAAAATGAGGTCATTCTCTTCGTTATAGCCGGTTTTCAGGTAAATACAACTCCCCGTAGGCGAAAATTTCAGGGCATTAGAAATGAGGTTTTCAAAGACCCGACGCATTAAACTTTGATCCACCGAAACAATAAGATCGGGGTCTGCCCACTCTCCAAATAGGGAAATCTGGCGATGATTTGCAATATCTTGAAACCGCTGCATCACGGATTCTCCCAAGGTGTTGAGGGAAACATCTTCATAATGCAATAACAACTTATCTGTTTCGAGTTTAGCCGTTACCAAAATACTATCAATTAACCCATCGATCGTTTTAGCCTCTGAGCTAATTTGATCTACTTTCTGAGTTTGATATTCGTCTAAATTCTGTCCTTTTAATTTCAGTAAACTACAGCCCAATAAAATAGAGGCAAGGGGATTGCGAAGATCATGAACAATCATGTGCGCTAAATCTTGTCGCATTTGCAGGGCCGCTTTCAAACTCTCATTTTGTTGCTGCAGTTGATGGGTTAACCGCTCAATACGAATATGACTCTTGACCCTCGCCCGCACGATCGCAGGACTAATGGGTTTGGCAATATAATCCACAGCCCCCAGATCAAACCCCCTCGCTTCATTGCCAATTTCTGCTAGTGCCGTGACAAAAATAATCGGAATCGCTTGGGTGACTGGATTTTCCTTCAGCCTCTGACAGACTTCATAGCCTGTAATATCGGGCATCATAATATCCAGCAGAATTAAATTCGGCTGAGGAGTTTTCACCGCCATTTGTAGAGCTTTTGCACCAGAATTGGCAACGGTGAGGGTATAATCTCGTTGCAAAATAGCAATTAAAACCTGTATGTTGCTGGGCTCATCATCCACAATAAGAATACGGGGCGTAGACATACATGCTCCAGAGAATGACGGCGGGGATAGTTTGGCAGGGTCACACCAAGTTCAAGACAAGTCAAAGATTTGTTTATCCTCACTTTATCAGTTTGAGGTCGCAGGGGACTTGACCCATTGCGACGACCTCCCTAAGCAGGGCTGAGAATTGCTAAGGAAATTCCGGATTTTGCCCTGAACTTTGTAATATTCTGAAATATTTTGTAATATTCGACAAATCGTCTTTTGACGAAATTTGATCCCGTCCCTGACAATGCCTCTGTTACAGCTAGAGTAGTCCTAGGCTTCTTGTGGTATGAACCCAGAGCGGTCAACCACACCTATTTAGGATTGCTGTAGTGTTTAAGCTTCTAGCAATATCGAGGGGTATTTTAATGACCGTAATGAACCTATTTCGTCGCTGTGTCTTAGTGGCCGTACTGTCTCTGACCTTAGTTTTTAGCTTCAGTAGTGCTGTCTTTGCAGCGGATTTGGCCAATGGCGCGAAGGTCTTTACCGCTAACTGTGCCAGTTGTCATGCGGGCGGTGGCAATATCATCAACCGCGCAAAAACGTTATCCGAAGCAGATTTAACGAAATATGGCATGAACGCCTTGGACAAAATCATTGCCCAGGTCACCAATGGTAAGCCACCTATGCCTTCCTTCAAAACTCGTTTGACAGCTGACCAAATTGAAGATGTTGCGAACTATGTTTTAGGCCAATCCGCTAAAGGTTGGTAAGGTTTCAGCTCTTCGCTGAAGGCAGCATTGAACGAGAGAGTGCGACCCACTGTGCTGCACTCTCGCCAATATCTCGCCAATATTGTTACGATTCATGGGGTGTGGGGGCTTCCGCAGGATGAGCGATCGCAGTGACCACAACGCCAGAGAGCAAAACGAGTGCTCCCCACAACACAGTCGGGCTAGGGATTTCGGCAAAGATCCACCACCCAAAGAGACTAGACCCGATCGGTTCCGCCAAGATCACTAGGGTCACTAGGGTAGTAGAAAGCCACCGCAGTGACCAATTAAAACTGGTATGTCCAATGAGTTGCGGAAAAATTGCGAGCAGCAGGGTATAGAAATAGACTGATCCTCCATACTGAAAATAACCCTGTCCAAAAAGCTGAGGGAATGGAAGCAAGGTTAAAGCCGCAACGGTATAGGCTAGCCCAATATAGTGTTTTAAGCTGAGTCCCTCTTGCTGAGCCTGTTGGCCACAGACTAAGTAGAAACTAACGGCCCAGGAACCACAGAGGGCCAGGCTATTCCCTAACAAAGGGTTGCTGCCGGAAAAGACGGTGCCGAGGGTACGCAAGTCTCCAAAGCCCACGACGATCGCGCCGACGAGAGCCAGCAAAATGCCTAACCACTGAGCACCCTGGGGCCGATCGCCTTTCCAGATCCAGGTGATTAAGACCACCCAGATGGGATTTGTGGTCACTAAAGCTGTGGAAGCAGCGATCGACGTAAAGGCTAAAGAAGGAATCCAGGTTGCAAAATGAAGCGCTAAACAAACCCCAGCAATCAGTCCATACCGTAGAGATGCAGTGGAATAACCGGACTGGCGAAATCCTTGCCAACTCGGAATTAGGACGATCGTGGCCAGGAATAACCGGGAAGCGGCTAAGAAAATACCCAACGTGACGCGATCGGAAATCGCCACAAACCCCAAGGCTAAGCGAATAAAAATAGCAGACGAGGATGCTGCCACAATACCGACACAGAGAACGATCGCAATCTGCCACGATCGAGGGGAGACTTTGGTCATAAACGCAGCTAAGGTTTAATGGTGGGAACAGAACTTGCAGCCAAGCGAGTAGCGGCATGATAACGAGTGTACTTCACCCGTTCGTGCATAACGGGTTATCCCCACATCATGGACTTCCTCAAGATACGGCTCCAGCAATGGCAACGGCAATCGGATCTTGTCATCCCTCCACTATCCATCAATTTTGACGGCTACCAACTTAAGGCGGAAGAGTGCGGCGCAGAGTGCCGCACTCTTCCGTTCGCTTTCAGCGGAAAGCCATTTTGACCAAAACTCAACATTGAAGTTTGTGGGAGCAACGATCGTTGCGTTTGGGGTTTAGCAACAAATGGTCTGCACTTTCAGTTTATCCGCATCTGTGCCGGTGAAGTACCTATTTATGAGCTGTTTCCTTCTCTATCGTTAATTGAGTCTGAATCTTCCATACAGATCTTCAAAGTTCTCAAGACTATTTGTAAATCTCAACCACACTAAAAACGATCGCTACCATCCTCACTCAAACAGCCTTAAGACTTCATTTAAAGCCAGTCAGAACGATCGCTCTTAAAATTATCCCTAACCCAATCGTAATTATCAATCTATATCTGGTTGCTCACCGACTGTTTGTTGAGATGCATGGCGAACATGGAGAATTCGCACAGTAGAAGAATCATTGGCTTCCAAAATTGTGAACAAAATACGATAAGTGTTTCGGCCTCGACCGTACAGGAGCTGCCGAATTTCTTGGCTAAAGTAGAGATTCTCGCGTGCCAATGTACATCGTTTAGGCATTTTCGAGAGAGATTCAATAGCATTAAGCAGACCGCCATACCACTGCTTTGCATATTCTGGGGAGGTTCGTTGAGAGAGTTGTAGGAAAGCCTGATCTGCTTCAGATTCCGCCACACTGGAGATTTCTATTCGATACGTCATGACTGTACACGTAGGCCATATTTGTGACGTTGTTCAGTGGCAAAGTCTCGAAAGGATCGAGCTTGACCTGTCGCAAAATCATCTAAACCACGCTGAATTCCAGCGATAGCTTCTTCAGTGTCTTGCTGTTCCCACTCAATTAACTGAGTTAGCAGTTCGGCAGCGAGTGTATTGATATCTTGGCCTTGTTGCTCTGCTCTAGCCTGTAGTCTCGCTTCGATAGATGGGGAAAGGGAAATAGTAATTGTCATATTTGTTACACAAAAAAACAAATCTCATGTTTATTCTAGCAAGAATGATCGCTTTTCTCCCCACTTGTCCACTCAACCTAACCCGATCGCTCCCCATCCAAACGATCGCCCCTTCATTTCCAAAAATCTACGATCGCTCCTTCCACTCCCACTAAAAACGATCGTCCTTAAAAAACGATCGCTCTTCCGATTTTCAAAAAATCTTCCCTAACCCGATCGCTTCTCCTCCTTACAAAAAAACGATCGTCCCTTAAACCCAAAAAAATATAAAATATAAAATATAAACGATCCAAAATCAAAGTTGAATCACTCACAAGATTCGCCTATTAACTGAACAGTCAACTTATACAGCAATCCTAAATGGGTTGTGTGGTGTGGGCCCGGAGGACGCACACCACACAACGGTTTCAGCAGTCTAGTCATTACAACTGATTTAGGACTGCTGTAGTCTGGACTGAAGTCTGAGAAGCGATCGTGAAATCCCCTCCACTAGTAGGCAAAGGTGCTGGAGTACTGGTTATTTGACCTAAAGCAGAATGTAGGCAGGGCTGGCCTGAACGGCATAGCCCTACTTCAAAATTAACTTTGTCGTTTCAGCAATGCAAAGTTGATGTGTTGGGTCGGTTCCAAGACCACATTTTCGATGGAATTCTGGGCAAAGAGGAACGCTTGATTTTCCCAGAGGGGGATAAAGGGAACTTCCTCTGCAACGATCGTTTGCAGTTCTTTGAGGGTGGCCTCTCGTTGAACCGGATCGATACTTTGCCGTTCTTCTTGGATTAAGGTTTGTACCCGATCGTTATAGTAAAATGCGCCCTGGTATTGGCTGGATCCGGCAAGACACCCCTCTGCGGCAGAGCCTTTTTCACAGGCTAAAAAGGGTTCGATATAGTTGTCTGCATCTAGGAAGTCCGGTGACCAGTCCAACATAAAGACAGGGTAAGCCCCTTTGTCTAAGTTGTCGTAAGCGGTGGCGGATTCAACCCCCTGAAGATTGATCACCATCAACCCTTCCATGCGCTCGTCTACCAGGGCTTTGATGGTATTGGAAGCCAGAACGTTACTATTAAGATTCGATCGATACCAGAGATCAATGCTAGCGGGGTTACTGGTGGAAAATCCGGCTTTGCTGAGTTGTTCTTTGGCGGTGGCCAGAGCTGCATCCCCGACATAGCGTTCAAACACTGGATCATGGCTGTCAATGTTACTGGGCACCAAGCTGTACAGGGGTTGGACTTGATTTTGGAAGACACGATCGCTCAAAAACTGACGATCGATCGCTGCGGCGAGGGCTTGGCGCACGGGAACTTGATCTAAGGGGGGGCTTAAAACATTGACGGTGAGGTAATGAATACCATTCCCAGGGGTCGTCAAAACCTGCAGTTGTCCTTGTTCACTTTGGTCTTGTAAATTGCGAATTTGATCCGGATCTAAGCTTTGGTAACCTAAATCCACCGAACCCGTTTGAATCGCATTAAACAGGTTGGCGGAACTGGATAGGATTTGAATATCAATGCCGGAATTTGCTGGCTTTTCACCCCAGTACTGGTCAAAGGCATCTAAGCGAATGCGATCGGGGCCAAACTCCGCTAAGCGATAGGGGCCCGTCCCCACAAAGGTGGAGGGTTGAAACTCTTTAGGGTTGGCACCATAGGCGGTGGGGGAAATGGCACATAACCCGGTAAAGGATAAGACCTGGGGAAAGGCGGCAAAGGGATATTGCAGGGTAATGGTTAACTCATAGTCACCGCTGGCTTCTACGCTGTCCACCACATTACTGAGGAGGTAGGCCGGAGTCCCCTGGTTATCCATAAAGCGGTTCAGGGAAAAAGCCATGGCTTCGGCATTAAAGGGCGTACCGTCATGGAAAACCACCCCTTCGCGCAGGGGAATGGTGTAGGTTAAGCCATCTTCACTTACGGTAGGAAAATCCGTTGCCAACTGGGGCACCAGTTCCGTCGTGCCACTCTGATTGGTATACAGCCGATCCCCTAAGTTGTAGAGCAAATTCCCCGACAGAATTTCGTAGGCATCCGCCGGATCCAAAGTTCGCCCTTTGCCCGTCGTACCCAGAACCAAGCGATCGGATGGGGTTAAGTTTGCTGGAGCAGTGTCGCCACCGGGATTAGGAGTGCCTTGGCAGGCCACCACCAAAAACCAAACACTCAGCAAATATCCGAAAAACCGTAACCATCTTGGCCGCATTTGTCTCACGATCGTCTTGTCCCGTAAGTGAAAAAGATCATGCTTATGATACTGTCTGGCGGCGAAATCTGACGGCAAGATCTGGCCGCAAGTCAGCCCATAACACCCAGCAAACCTTGAGCCCAGCAAATCTTAAACAAGCCCATTGCCCAGACTCGACCCAAGACCGAATCCAAGACTCGATTTTGACCGAGTTTAGCGGCCATTTCCTGTTCCGAAAGACCCAATACCGCCTAAACTAATAACCAGCAACCTAATCGTCAGTAATCAGACCCAGTGAGTTATGCAGACCTTAGACGCTCCGATGAGCAAACCCTCGTCCCCTGATTTTGCTGCCTTTGATACGGTTATTCGTCGCCGTAAAACCCGATCGGTAGCGGTGGGCAATGTGATGATTGGCAGTGAGCACCCCGTGGTGGTGCAGTCCATGATTAATGAAGATACCCTGGACATTCCGGGATCTGTAGCAGCAATCCGTCGGTTGCATGAAGTGGGATGCGAAATTGTGCGGGTGACGGTTCCCAGTTTGGCCCACGCTAAGGCCATGGAAGAAATTAAGGCTCAACTCAAGGCAACCTATCAGGATGTGCCCTTGGTGGCGGATGTTCACCACAATGGCATGAAGATTGCCCTAGAAGTGGCCAAGCATGTGGATAAGGTGCGAATTAATCCGGGGTTGTACGTTTTTGAAAAACCCAAGACCGATCGGGAAGCGTACAGTCAATCGGAATTTGACGCGATCGCTGACAAAATTCGAGAAACCCTGGAACCCCTAGTGGTGAGTCTACGGGAACAAAACAAAGCCATGCGCATTGGGGTCAACCATGGCTCCCTGGCGGAACGGATGCTCTTTACCTATGGCGATACCCCGGAAGGCATGGTGGAGTCAGCCTTAGAATTCCTACGCATCTGTGAGTCCCTGGACTATCGCAATCTGATTATTTCCATGAAGGCTTCCCGCGTACCGGTCATGTTGGCGGCTTATCGCCTCATGGTGCGCCGCATGGACGAAGAGGGCATGAATTATCCTCTGCACTTGGGGGTAACGGAAGCGGGAGATGGGGAGTATGGTCGGATTAAATCCACCGCCGGCATTGGTACCCTCCTCGCGGAAGGTATTGGAGATACGATTCGGGTGTCCTTAACGGAAGCCCCGGAAAAAGAAATTCCCGTCTGTTACAGCATTTTGCAAGCCCTAGGTCTACGGAAAACCATGGTGGAGTATGTGGCTTGCCCCTCCTGCGGTCGCACCTTGTTTAACCTAGAAGAAGTCCTGCACAAAGTCCGGGAAGCCACCAAGCACCTGACGGGGCTAGATATTGCCGTAATGGGCTGCATTGTCAACGGGCCGGGCGAAATGGCGGATGCCGACTACGGTTATGTGGGCAAAACCCCGGGTTACATTTCCCTGTATCGCGGTCGGGACGAGATTAAAAAAGTCCCGGAAGATCGCGGTGTTGAGGAATTAATCAACTTAATCAAGGAAGACGATCGCTGGGTGGATCCCTAGCCTTTTTCTAGACTAAACGTGAGTTTGATGGCCCTTTCCCCAGTCCTCTTGTGGAGACCGTGGGGAGAGGGTTTATTATTGGCTTTCCAGGGAATGTGAGCCTTAAACTTTTGCTACGATCGTTAAACCATCTTAATCCCTGAGGAATGGCTATGGCTCAGAACATTACCCTAGATGACTTTTACGCCCTGTTTCGGGAAAGTGAGCGCCAACGCCAAAGTCGCGCTTAACCCAGGAACATGTCAGAAAGTTTTTGGAAAAGTTGAGTATCTTTAAAACGATTTTTACGGAATATCGTCATCATCAATTGTATGGCGCACTCGCAGCGATCGAGATTGATGGGGATGTGGATACCTACGCCGAAAATCAGGGTTTATTTATTATTCAACAGTCGGGGGATAGTGTGTATATCAGCACCGATCGAGAGTTTAGCCCCCGCACTTGGTAAATCCCTGGGTTGATCTTCGGTTTCTGGGGATCTTGGGCCGTATCCTTACGTGTTCTTAATGGGTAGGCAGGATGATTCTTCGGCGAACCTACCAAAGCATCCTGCTAGGTTTGATTTTCGGACAGGATAAACCCGTCACTGGAGTAAGTCTGGACTCCTTCACGCACGCTCACTAGATTCCCACCTAGCAACTCTGGCTTGAGGAGTACTGGAAGACAACAAAACTAAGGAACTAACACTACCCGAAAGCCGTTGTTGTTGTTCCTATTGTCTCGGTTGTTCCTATTCCGGTTTGCCGAGCGAGTATTCCTAGCGTTGTTGTTCCAAGAACCGCCCCGCAGGTGGTAAAGCTTACCCCATCCCACACAATAATGTTCTAAGACCAAAGAATACCCCGTTTTTCAATAAAATTTAAGATTTTAGCCTTAAGCTGGTAAGAATCTGCATGAGAA
>JBEAPM010000524.1:0-9272 GCA_041164445.1 Cyanobacteriota bacterium | reverse complement strand
ATTGCAGCCCTAGCAGAATGTGAGCGCCTTCCCTTTGACTTGCCCGAAGCGGAAGAGGAACTCGTTGCCGGATATCAAACAGAGTACGCTGGCATGAAATTTGGGCTATTTTATGTTGGTTCTTATGTCAACTTGGTCTTGTCAGCCCTCTTTGTTTCAATCCTCTATTTAGGGGGATGGGAATTTTTTGTCCCGCTCGATCAGGTTGCGGCCTGGTTGGGAATTCCTGAGACTAATACACTTTTGCAAGTCACGATCGCTTCCCTAGGGTTAATCATGATCCTAGTGAAAACCTACTTGCTAGTGTTCATTGCAATTTTGCTGCGGTGGACAGTTCCCCGGGTTCGCATTGACCAGCTTTTGAATTTGGGCTGGAAGTTCTTGTTACCCGTATCTCTGGTTAATTTACTCATTACGGCCGCCTTGAAACTCTCTTTTCCTGTCGCCTTTGGAGGTTAGCATCCATGTTGAAATTTCTGAAGCAAGTTCAAGACTATGCCAAGGAAAGTGTGCAAGCCGCCAAATATATTGGTCAGGGCTTGTCCGTTACCTTCGATCACATGAGCCGTCGCCCGGTGACGGTTCAGTATCCCTACGAAAAACTGATCCCCTCGGAGCGCTTTCGGGGACGGATTCACTTTGAATTTGATAAGTGTATTGCTTGCGAAGTCTGTGTGCGGGTTTGTCCCATCAATCTACCAGTGGTGGATTGGACGTTTAACCGTCAACTGAAAAAGAAAGAACTCAAGCACTACAGCATTGACTTTGGAGTTTGTATCTTTTGCGGAAACTGCGTGGAATATTGTCCCACCAATTGCCTGTCTATGACGGAGGAATATGAATTAGCGGCCTACGATCGTCATGACCTCAATTATGATAGCGTCGCCCTCGGTCGTCTGCCCTATAAAGTCACCCAAGACCCCATGGTAACCCCACTACGGGAACTGGCCTATTTACCCAAAGGCGTTATGGATCCCCATGATGTCCCGGACGATCAGCCCCGGGCCGGACAGCCTCCGGCATAACTCAGTCAGTCGTCAAAATCAGGACTAGAAATTGACCCGAAAGGGCTACCAACTGAAATCGGAAGAGTGGGGCGCTGCGCGCAGTACTCTTCCATTCAATTTTTCCGCTTTGAGTGGAAAGCCCCCGAAATTAACTAGAAAAAGAGAGTGCGCTCCCGATGCCACTCTCTCTCAGCTATCTAAGTAAAGAGGAAGACTACGGTGAATTTAGCGGAAGGTGTACAACTAGTTTGTTTTGTCATTCTTTCTGGCATTGTTGTTCTGGGAGCCCTAGGGGTTGTTCTCACCAATAGTATTGTCTATGCAGCCTTCTTATTGGGGGGAGTTTTTATTGGGGTTTCCGGCTTATATCTTCTTCTCAATGCCAGTTTTGTCGCAGCAGCCCAAATCCTCATCTATGTAGGCGCGGTCAACGTTTTGATTTTATTTGCGATCATGCTGGTGAACAAACAGGAAGACTTTAAACCCTTACCCTATACCGGTATCCGGAAGGTCGCAACTGGTCTGGTCTGTGCTGGCTTGTTTGCCTTGCTAGCCTCCACCATAGTCACAACCATCTGGCAGTTTTCCTCTGTTACCGCTGCGGGAGATCAATCTATTTATGTGATCGGCAAGCACTTTTTCTCCGACTATTTGCTGCCCTTTGAATTAGCTTCCATTTTGTTATTAATGGCCCTGATTGGCGCGATCGTTTTAGCCCGGCGGGAATATTATTTAGAACCCACTGCCTCCGACGCTGGAGAAGATCTACGCTTACCGGAACGGCCCCGTGCGTTGATGGGCGATCGTTAGGGATCTCGTCTCGTCATTGAGAGTATTAATGACGGTAACGATATCGCGCCTCTTCTATTTAGGGATGAGGCGCGATATTTTTTTACCCCGAATGGTGGAATCAAGTCTCTGCGGGTGAGGCGTTAGTGGTGGGGGGTGAGGTGGATTGTGCAGGGCGGTGTTCCCCAAAAGCATCTATTTCATGGACTGATCCGGCTTCCATTTCATCTACATAC
This sequence comes from Cyanobacteriota bacterium, assembly GCA_041164445.1. Classification (GTDB taxonomy): domain Bacteria; phylum Cyanobacteriota; class Cyanobacteriia; order Prochlorotrichales; family Prochlorotrichaceae; genus JBEAPM01. Next base: position 7,240 of record JBEAPM010000524.1, on the reverse strand, counting down.
CCACATCGCGCCTGAGGAAAAGCATCGCAATAGGCAACATAGGGTTTAATGTCTAGGATCGGAGTTTGGTCTAATAAATCAATACCCTCAACGGTTAACTCCAATCCAGAGATCTGTAGCAGTTTCGTGCTACTTAAACCAATGGGATTGGGACGATGGGGGGCACGGGTTGCGATCGTTCCTTTGGGGGAATTTGAGCCCCTTGGTAGCTTGACGAGGGGATTCCAAGAGACATTGAGATGGAGCCAGGCAATCACCCAAATACGTTCAAAGCCCGCCAAATCCTTAAGGGCGATCGTCGGGACCCGATGGGCAAAGAGTTCGATCGTTGCGATGGCCGGAGTATAGCAATCCGGCGCGGCTTGCAACACTGCTTGCCGAGGAGTGCCATGACGCTCCCGATAGGGAGAATGCACAATCCCAATGGGTTCTAGTCTAATCTCCTCGGGAAAGGGAATAGAATTGATATAGTTTTTAGGCGGAAGTTTAGGCATTGGAGAACAGAATTATGCCAAGATTTAATCTTAACCTGCCACCCCAACTCTTGACGATAGGGAAAACTCTCTCCTCCATCGTCATGGCAGGGGCGCTCGGTTTTATCCTGCTATATTTTGGGCTGCTCTCACAGCATGTTGCCATTCCACCCCTTTTGAAGACTATAACGCTCCTAGGAAGTTTAGCTATATTTCTTCATTTTCTAGAAGCAATTGTGGCTATATGTTTCAATCATTCAACGCGATCGCCCTGGCAGGTTTTTAGTGATACCTTCTGGACTGGAACGATCGGTTTGTTAGAAGCCTTAAGCAGCGATCAACCCTAAGTCAGCAACGTCTCTGAAGAAAGAATATCTTTAAAGGGGAAGTCTGACAGGCTAGAATCTTCATCTCTTCAGGCTATACGCCCCTGAATACTCTCATTAAAGGCTTTGGGATCCCGAAGTGGGATCCCACGAAATGATACATTAAAAATCAAAATACTTGCGTATAAATTAAGAATTTGCTACTATTGCCCTTAGTTCAAATAGAGCCGAAAGTAATAGCTGCAAGCTTTCGCAAAATCAAAGCTTTAGCTTGATTTAGCTTTACTCAAAGCACTAGCAAAAGTTTCAGGTAATCCCATAATCTGGTGCATTTCATAGGAGTCACTTGACTCCAATCCTTCTCCCTTTCTTAGACGGGGTCAGTGTGGTTCTTTCATAGCTTTTATAGGTCTGATGAGTCTCTAGAGGACACCTCGATTCATTGTATCGAGTGGCTGCGCCGCTGTTACAATTCCTATTCCTGCGTGGTACCAGGGAAAGTTTTGGTTTTTTCGAGGTGTCCTAGAGCAAAAGTTTGTTTGATCAAAAACAGGCTACCAACTTAAGGCGGAAGAGTGCGGCGCTCCGCGCCGCACTCTTCCATTAAATTTTTTCGCTTTCGGTGGAAAGTCTGCGTAGAAGAGGGATCAAGTTTTGGTTTTTTCGAGGTGCCTATAGTTTGTTTTAAGGTTACGTAGAACTTTAGGAACTAGGTCTCTGAGAGGTAATAAACATGGACTGTCTTGAATCTTTGCGAGATTTTCTCAAGGCCGATCACCAGGTAAATTTTAACGGCTCAATTGCAACGGATTTTATTCGTTACCCGACTCCTGGTTTGATCGCAAATCAAAACTATTTTGACAATCGATTATGGGCCGAAAATTATTTCAATGCCTGTCATCGCTCGGAGGCATTTAAGCAACGTTGGTTGGCAGCAACAGGATCTTGGGATAATAAAGTTGTTGTCGATATTGGTTGCGGCCCGGGAAATGTCTATGCCACGGTGGGGGGAAAACCTAAATTATTAATTGGGGTGGATGTTGCGAAGGGATCCTTAGCAATGGCTGCAGAGTTGGGCTATGTTCCCCTGCAAGCGGATGCGCATGATTTACCGTTCATCTCTGCGTTTGCAGATCTCGTCATTTTGAATGCTACGCTGCATCACTGCACGGATATGGTTCAAGTACTCACTGAAGCGGCACGCATCGTTAAGCCTGGCGGGTTATTAGTCCTTGATCACGATCCTCAGCTCTATGCTTGGAACTATAAAGGGGTGGCAATGGTCTTCTACCGACTCCGGCACCTTATTTACAGATATCTCATACAGGATCTGGATATGCCCACCAATGAGCGTACCCAGGCTCTGGCTACTGAATTGCACCATGCTCCTGGGGATGGCGTAACCCGAGAGTTATTCTGCCAGACCTTGACTCCGTTGGGGTTTCAAGTGGACTTATATCCTCATAACCAAACCCTCGGGGCAGAGGTTCTCCAGGGTGAGATCGGCTCACCTCCCCATTGGCGCTATCGACTGGGACAGCGTTTATCGGGACTTAATCCTAATTTGCCAGAAGCGGCACTATCTTTAATGTGTGTAGCCCAACGTTAAAGCCCCCAGTTATGTTTGCTGGAGCGGGCGCGTAACCTTGATATCGCAAGGCTTCTAGACCTAATTGATGACGCGCCCTAGAACACTCCCGCAGGGGCAGCCTAACGGGTGTTTTGAATGGCTTCCAAGACGGCTTGATGGATGTGGCCATTGCTGGCCACAATGCCTTCGTTGTCCTGTAGTTTAATGCCACGGGAGAAGTTGAGCGGGTTTCCCCATTGATCGGTTACTTTACCCCCCGCTTCTTCTAAAACGATCGTTCCAGCCGCGTGATCCCAGATATTTTCTCGACGATTTAAGGACTCCCCTGTGGGCAGGCGTAGGTAGAGGTCTGCTTCCCCCCTGGCGATCGCTCCATACTTGGCGAGGCTATCCATTTGTAAAGGCAGTAAGTGCCAACCTAGGGATTGAATGACGCGATGTTGCCACTGGGGGGTTCCATGATCCCGCTCTACACTTTCAATGAGTTGAAACCCCTGGGGTGTGGACAGGGGATTGACCGTTAGGGGCGATCGTTGTCCATCCTCTAGGTTGAGGATCTCGGCTCCTTGTCCACGAACCGCAACAAACACTGCTCCTGTGGAGGGAGCCCCTGACTGAGCCTCCTCGCCAAACTGTAGGGGCAGGGCAGGACAGGCCATAACCCCTAGCTGAACAACTCCGTCTTCAATGAGGGCTAAGGCTATGGCATATTGATCGCCCCGAACATATCCCTTGGTGCCATCGATCGGATCTAAAGTCCAAAAGCGCTGACCGGTTTTTCCCTGACCATACCCCACCCAATCCAGAACATCGAGGGGGGTTACGCCCTCGACCCACGCTTGCAAGTAATGGGTCACTTGTGCCAGACAAGGCTTCATGCCCGGACTGTTGAGAATTTGGGGATCTTCTTCGCCCACGACTCTATCCGTGGGAAACATTGTTTTTAGGGCATTACAAATCAAGGCTTGAGCCCCGTAATCTGCAACGGTTACCGGGCTGTGATCGGGCTTGTCAAAGGCTTGAGAAGCCTGATCTTGACGGACTTTCTCGCAAAACTGAGCCGCAGCGATCGTCGCTTGTAGTGCAATTTCTCGTTCTTTAGAATAGGCCCGCATTGAAGTTCACCCTTACAGCGTTTCGTTAGTATAACGTGCTTTGGTTCGGCTATTAATGGCTATTCGTTCTGGAGAGTGGGACACCTCGAAGAATCCAAAATGGGGTTTTTCACAGGAGTAGGAATGCTGTCGGGACGCGAAGCCGAACGACATTATTAATCGAGGTGCCTCAATGATTATTATTTGCAAACTCCCAGGTTTTAGCCGTAAAGTGCGGAATAGATTGGTAAGCAATTTGCCAATCTTTTTTGGAGTGGTCGTCTTGCCATTGAAAATATCGAACTTCAATCTCAACGGGTGTAGGGGTTTTCTCTAATCTCGGCTCTGAAGCGATCGTTACCCAACGAAAACTTAAGCAATCCCAAGGTGCAGCGCTTTGGACATAACACCACTGATTTTTCTGGACAATGCTATGTTGATGATTGTGACCACAAAAGTAGTAGCCAGTGGGACGTTCTAGGGTTTCTAAAATGGGCAAAATAAAGTCAGTATTTTCAATATGAAGCTTGTGTTCTTCGGTACGAGTGGTGGTTTCTTTGAGGGGATGATGACCAAATACGAGTAACTGCTTTAAGTTTGGCTGTTGATTATAGTCTCGAATTTGTTCCCGTAACCATTCCCCCTGCTCAGCAGGCAACCAACCACCATAGTCCCTTGCTTCTTTGGGTTTGGCAGTGTCTAACAGAATAAAACGAATATTGGCTCGATCGAAACTACAATACAGTTGATCTGACGCAACAGAAGTATAGTCCCCTAGAAAAAAGGGAGCTAGTTCAGCTTTAGGGAGACTGTAGCAATCGTGATTACCTGCGATCGCTATAAAGGGTAAATTTGACTCGGAAACGATCGTTCTCAGGCGAGTTAATTCCTCTATCATTCCCCAATTTGTTGTATCGCCTACCGCAATGACCAGATCGGGATTGAGTTCAGCAATTTGGCGAAACCAATCTCGAAAAACACGATCGCGGCAAACTTCTAAATTGGAACTAGTATAGTTGGGAAAGTGAAGATCTCCGAGAATGGCAAGCTTGAAACGTTCTGGCTCCATAAGTTATATTCGGTTGAGGTTTAGTCTTGGCGAGAACTTCTAGCGATCAAACAGGGACGGGCACGGCTAATGTCTATACCGCAAGGATTCTAGACGGAATTGATGACGAGCCCTAGGGAAAAATTCAAAATCTTTCGAGGTGCCCTATATTAAGAAATATAAATATCTAAAAACAAGAGACAAGTCTATTGCCTATAGTTTTTACAGCAATCCTATGGCAGTGGTCAGCTTTCAGCATTGAGTTACTGATACGGCTGAAATCCATGGTATCAGAGTTTGCTCTGCTGCCACCACTTTCAAGGTTGTTCCGTTTTTTGAAAAGTTTTTTTGTCGTTTCAATAATAAACATTGGAGTTCATTATGGTACCACCTACCCCCACTTGGTCTTTTTCTGTTGCGATCGTGATGATCGCCTGTAATCTTTTTGCGATCTCCATCGGGTTCTATGCCATTCAGAAACGGGGTGCAGGCCCTGCGCTTCCCGTTTCTTTGCCGGGACTTTTTGAGGGGTTTGGCTGGCCGGAATTTCTGGCCACGGCGAGCTTCGGGCACTTGCTTGGGGCAGGGATGATTTTAGGGATGTCCAATGCGGGCCTTCTTTAGGGCACGTCTTTAGGGTGCATCAACACGCTGGCTGCGCCTGTTCCGACAAAATAGCTCACAAAATGGCTAGGTTAAGGTGTTCAGCCTGACTTGGCGATTGACTTTAGGCAGAGGAGGGGAGGACTGTGTCCTCCTCTCCTCTGTGCGTTTTTAGCCTGGCTCCCCGTTTCCCACGGCGATCGTCCTCAAACCTTATGCTTCCGTTACAAATCAACCGGCAGGGCCAAGAGTTCGCTATGGTAAATCAAGGTAACCCTGTGGGCGTAACTCTGGACTCTGCATCCTGCGGACAGGATTGCTCCACAACGGAGATAGGCAACATTAAAAACTTATGATTTCCCAGCGAATTGGTAGCATTTTCGGGATTCCCCTCTTTCTTGATCCATCTTGGTTTGTCATCCTCACCCTCATTACAGTTCTGGATGGCCAAATGTGGTACGAGCGCTACAACGAATGGGGAGTGTTAGCCTGGGGTGCGGGTTTGGTTACCGCCTTATTATTATTTGGCTCCGTACTGCTACATGAATTGGGTCATAGTGTGGTTGCGCTCTCCCAGGGCATTCGGGTCAATTCCATTACGCTGTTTTTATTTGGGGGGGTGGCCTCCATCGAAGAGGAGTCAAAAACTCCTATTGAGGCTTTTCAAGTGGCGATCGCTGGGCCAGCGGTAAGTTTTCTCCTCTTTTTGGGTCTGTCTACCCTGGTGCAAGTTTTACCGACGGGCAATCCGGCGATGCTCCTGTTCCGGGAGATAGCTCACATTAACCTGGTGTTAGGGGTGTTTAATCTCATTCCAGGCTTACCCCTAGATGGCGGGCAAATTTTGAAAGCGATCGTTTGGCAGTTTACCGACGATCGCTTTAAGGCGGTACGTTGGGCCGCTCAGTCCGGTAAGATTTTGGGCTCCATGGCCATTGCCCTAGGGATCTTGGCGATGTATACCGAACAATCCTTTGGGGCGTTTTGGATTATTTTGTTGGGCTGGTTCGGCATCCGCAATGCAAATTCCTACGATCGGGTCACCAGTTTCCAAGAAGTGCTCCTCACCGCAACAGCTCAGGAGACCATGGCTCGCAACTATCGGGTAGTGGAAGCCACCATGACCCTACGACAGTTTGCCGATCAATATCTCTTGGAAGAGCAGCATCCTCTCGCCTACTTTGCCGCCTCCGATGGTCGGTATCGCGGTCTGATTTCTTTGGATAAATTTAGGGAAATGGAACGGAGCCTGTGGGCCACTAAGCAGGTACAGGATATTGCCGATCCCCTGCCCCATATTGCTTCGGTGACGGAAACCACTCGCCTGGGAACGATCGTTAACCTCTTGCAACAGTTGAACTTACCCTTCATTACGGTGCTTTCCCCTGCTGGAACCGTGAGTGGAGTGATCGATCGGGCTGACGTGGTGCGGGTCATTCGCAATCTGCTTAATCTCAATATTTCCGAAACGGATCTGCACCGGATTCGAGAAGATCGAGCCTATCCCCCTGGCCTCCCCTTGGTGATGTTGGCTAAAAGCATTCAACCGGATTTGGAAAAGATCTCTTAGAGTCTTTAGAGTCTTTCTAAGAGCCTACCGCAATCCTAAAGGGGGTGTGTAGACTACTGCGCCTGCTCCCAAGCCTGCACTAGGGGCAGAATCACTTCAGGCAAAGGCGGCGGTGCGGATTGAATTGACACCTTGGCGATCGCTCCGGGGATGTTTTGATTCCAGGGGCTTTCGGCAACACTCATTACGTCCACACTATCCAGGACTGGGCGGAAGCCAAAGGTGACAAAAACCGTCTGCTGTTCCGGTTGACGGAGGAAATTGACAAAGGTGTGAGCCCCCTGGGCCATTTTGCGATTGACCCCCTGACGCAGAATAGCGGCGGTAGCGGTGGTTTCGATCGTGGGGTCAGGATAAAAAATCTGGTAGGGTTTACCTTGGGTTTGGCTCCAGCGGTACAGGGCAATACTTTCATAGACCATGGCCACATCGGCATCATTGGGGCCTCGGGTGATAAATTCCTGCAAGAGGTTATCGGTGGATCGGGCGGGTTCATAGACCGATCGTTTCACTAAGCGGAGTAAATCTAAGGCGA
>JBEAPM010000523.1:0-3104 GCA_041164445.1 Cyanobacteriota bacterium | reverse complement strand
GATGGCTTGAACAGAGGGTTCCAAGGCAGACATGATCATTCGGGGTTAAAGGGGTGAACCGATCGCTCAAGAACGATCGCTTTTCAGCTACAGTCTCATTTTAGCCTGAAGTTTACCTCCTCTCCCAGCAACCCTAACGGAGATCGCCGCACTCTTCCACTAACTTTAATCGCTTTTAGTGGAAAGCTATTAAAGCAAAGGTCATGAAGCAAATCGGGATGACTGGATTCGAACCAGCGGCCCCTTCGTCCCGAACGAAGTGCGCTACCAAGCTGCGCCACATCCCGTAAATGGATTTTCATTCTAAGCTAAATTCCCTCATCTGTACAGAGACCCTCGATCGCTTCTGGGGTGGTGGGTAGGGCGGCGCTTAATACTTCAGATCCTGCGGCGGTGATTAAGACATCATCTTCAATGCGAATCCCGCGAATGGAGGCAAAGTCTGCCAGGCGATCCCAGTTCACTTCGGCTTGATAGGCTGCTTGGGTTTTGGCGGACTCTAGGATTGAGGGGACTTGGTAAAATCCTGGTTCGATGGTGACGACCATGCCCACTTGCAGGGGACGATCGAGACGGAGATAGCGTAAGCCAAAGCGATCGCTGCGGTGACGATTCGGTGCATAGCCTGCGAGATCCCCTAAATCTTCCATATCATGCACATCTAATCCCAGCAGATGACCAATGCCATGGGGGAAAAAGAGGGCATGAAGATCCTGGGCGACTAAATCTTCAGGGTTGCCTCGGAGAATGCCCAGCTCCACTAATCCTGCCGCTAGGACTCGACACCCCAAGAGGTGAATCTCACGATACTCTACGCCAGGCTGCAGGGCGGCAATGCAGGCATCATGGGCCGCTAAGACCACTTGATATAAGTCCCGTTGGGGGGCTGTGAATTGACCGGAGGCGGGCCAGGTACGGGTAATGTCGGAAGCCCAGCCACTGGGGGTTTCTGCCCCAACGTCCGCCAAAATTAAGTCGCCGGGAGTAATGCTGTTCGTGTAGCGATCGTTATGCAAGACTTCGCCGTGGGTGGTAATAATGCTGCCGTAGGCGCAGGTGCAGTGGTGTTCGAGAATCACGCCTTCCATGGCAGCTCGGACTTGGGCTTCGCTGTGGGCGGTTTTACTCCGCTGCATTCCCGCTCTATGGGCGGCGATCGTTACGGTCAGAGCCTGCCGCATTTCCTGGAGTCCAAATTCATCGTGGCAGAGGCGCAGCGTCACGATCGCTTCTGCGAGGGCTCGATCCCGTTCACTTTCCATTAGCCCAACCTTGCGCCCTAACACTTGGGTCTGCTCCTGAACCACCTGAGCATCTAAGTGGGGCAGGGTGGCAAACTCAGCCCTGCGGGTTTTCAGTTCCGCCAGGGGATAATGGGCTCTGGCCCCGATGTAGGTGGCGATCGTTTCCCGACGGGGGGGGAGGGCTTGCCAGAGGGCTGCCTGGGCAGGGGGTTCATCCCAATACAGATCGAGATTGCCGTCTGCGAGGCAGATAACCGCATTTTCTAAGGGTAAACCGGCAAAATAGAGGAAGTGACTGCTGGCTCGAAAGGGATAGGCATTTGCCCGAAAATTGCGAGGCAGGGGGGCCCCAGACCAGAGCAACACCGGCTCAGGAAAGATCTGCTGGAGGCGCTGACGACGATCGTTTAAAGCTTTGAGGTTGAGGGGGAGGAGAGACAACATGGTTATCAATGATCAAGGAATACAGCAATCCCACGGGAGTGAGCCACTTGAATTAGTCACGGACGCTGAGTAGTTGTTCTAACATTTCGCAGGGAGCAGTGGCAAAGTAGCGCTGACGAAATTGTTCTTCTGCGATCGCGTCCCGGAGGATTTGGAGGCGATCTTGAGGGGATTGGGGATAGGCGGGATCAGCCTCTGGTGTGCGGCGCAACTGCACTTGATCCGGGGGACTGAACATGACCTCCACCCCAAAGGGGGCTAAACTCCACAGGGCAATCTCCAACACCCGATCGCTGACCCCCAGTTGAGCCTGAATCTGGGCCCGAGACTGGGCAGTTTGCAGGAGGGTTTGAGCTAACGCGAACCACTGCCGAACAATGTCTGAGGGGGAACGATGTTCCGGTACGGCATAACCCAAGACCAGGGAACCGTTTTGACGTTGGGCAGTTTGAAAGGCTTGGCTCAGAGCCGTCCAGTGCGGGGGACAGGTGGTGAGGGGCAAGGCGCTGGCGGGAATGTCTCCCGAGGCATGATCCGGGAGATACCGATAATCTAAGAGGCGTGGGGCTGGGGATAGGCTGGTGGTCTTAACGATCGCGGTGGGGCGAAGGGCTTCGAGACAGACTTCACAGCGCTGTTTGTATACGTTATAGATGAATTGCACTAATACATCACAATCCCCCGAGGGCAATTCATCGTGGGTATGTCCCCACCACACCCCAGGAACGGTGACTTTGCTGGTGTCATCTTGGAGTTTAAAGTCGGCTAGGCGATAGGCAACTTTATTGCCTTTAGCATCCTTCAGTTTGCGGGTAAAGGTGTCGGTAAAACGAACTTTACGCAGGAGCAAGAGCGGTTCCGGATGCCCCATCCCGTAAGGATCCAAGACTTTTAATTCCCGAAACAATTGCAAGTTCAGATCCGCAACGGTGACCTGTAAATCAGCCCGGAGAATTTTTTGGGGCAATAGGCCACGATTGCGCAGGACTTGGTGAATTCCTTCCTGAAATAAGGGGATGTTCCGGCCCGGAAGGCTCAGTCCCGCTGCGAGGGGGTGTCCGCCAAAGCCGTTGAGAAGCGATCGTTGACTCTCTAATAGGTCATAGAGATCAATGGGGGCCAAGGAACGCCCCGATCCTCGGGCTTGGGCGTTGGGGTTGCGCTCTAGGGATTCATCCAGACTGAGCAAAATGACGGGACGTTGATACTCCTGCATCAGTTGCCCCGCCACTAAGCCCAACAATCCGGGGGGCCAGCCCACCTCTGCCAAAATGATGGCGGGACTGGTAGACCAGTCTAAAAGGGCTAGTTTTTCTTTGACCTCCTTCAGGACGGTTTGCTGCAATCCCTTACGCCGGGCATTGAGTAATTCCACTTCTTCCGCCAAGGTTTGGCACCGATCGGCATCTCGACTCG
>JBEAPM010000522.1:0-16979 GCA_041164445.1 Cyanobacteriota bacterium | reverse complement strand
AGTGATCAGTTGAGCGTTATCATAATTCATCTTGACTAGGGAAATACCCAGATGTCGAGAGAGAATTTTGAACAGATCCAAACTCGAGAAGGGTTTATATAAGATGTCATTAAAGCCCTCTTTACCGAGATCGGTCACAGATTCTGGGTGAAATATATCCGAAGTAATAGCAATAATAATGGGCTGGATCTCTAGCTTAGTCTCTCGGATTTTGAGGGTAGCCTTGCAACCATCAATTTGAGGCATTCTGATATCCATCAAAATGACATCGGGTTGAATTTTTTCAGTTAAATCAATTGCACTCAGTCCATCCGTAGCTTCCCAGAGTTGAAAACCAAAATGTTCGAGGATCGTTTTTAAGAGATAGCGATTACTGTCGTCGTTATCGACAATTAAAACCTTCCTTAAACTTAAATCACAGCGATCGTTTTTAAGTAAAGAGAAGGATTCTTGAGCAGTTGGAGTTGTTTCTGAAGGGGATACAAACTCGACGGGAAGTTCGATGGAAAAGATACTCCCTACCCCTAAGGCACTTTGCACCGAAACTCGTCCGTGCATGAGTTGGACAAACTTTTGGGTAATGGCTAGCCCTAACCCCGTTCCTCCTTCTCCATACCGTCCAGACTGGGTTTGCTCGAAAGCTTGAAACAGTAAATTCAGCTCGGAGGGAGAAATGCCAACGCCAGAGTCTTCAATATCAATGCGCAGCCCCGTTGTTGAGTTTTGCCCAGGACGATCGCTTTCCGAAGTTGAACCATGAGGAAAACAGGAAATAGCTCCAGCTCGCAGCTTAATTCCCCCTTCCTGGGTGTACTTTACCGCATTACTGAGGAGGTTAATCAGCATTTGGCGCAACTTTCCTTCGTCCGCCAGAATCCTATGGGGTAAATCGTGGGATAATTCGATCGCTAAGTACAACCCCTTTTCTTCGATGCGGATCTGAAACATCTGGGTTACCGTCGTAATCAGTTGCAGCAGGTTCACTTCCTTGAGGTTGATCGTGGCACGCCCAGATTCAATTTTAGCCATTTCCAAAACATCATTAATTAAGCAGAGCAAGTGCTCACCACTTCGGGTAATAATTTTAAGATGTTTAGAATAATCAGGATGGTGATGCAATTCCTGTTGCAGGACTTGAGAAAACCCTAGAATTGAATTTAAGGGTGTCCGAAGTTCATGGGACATATTGGCCAAAAATTCACTTTTAGCCCTACTCGCTCGTTCTGCCTTTTGTTTTTCTTCCTGCAGGAGAGCGACATTTTTATGGTTAATTTCTAATGCTTGCTCTAAAACTCTATTTTTATCTTCTAAGATATTCTGTAAATCTTGAATTTCTAAACAATGACGAATTCGCAGGAGAACCTCATCAACATTAAAGGGTTTCGTAATGTAATCAAACCCTCCAACCTCTAGGCCAGCAACCTTATCGACACTTTGATCCAGCGCAGTCAAAAACATGACGGGAATAGAAGCGATCGTAGGGTCTTGTTTAATCGATCGACACAGTTCAATGCCAGAAATGCCTGGCATCCGAATGTCTAAAATCACGAGATCGGGCTGAATAACGCGAATAAATTCAATGGTGCGGTGAGCATCTCGCAAACAGCGTACATCGTAACTAGCATTGACCAATGCTTCTGAAAGAACCTTTAAATTTTCCACTAGGTCATCAACCAGCAGAATCAAATGGGAGTGAGCAGAGGATTCTTTTGCCTCCGGAGGATGCCCAGATTGCGTTTCAGCACGAGTTGACAATGGATAAGACATACGAAACTCCCGATGAAAAGTTAGAAACCTTGGCGATCTGAACAACACTAAACATCATAAAGCTTAACGAGCGAATGGTGCCCTTCAATTCACAACGGGGACGAGAGTAGGGGGACGAGAGTAGATTGGGCAATGCGCCCCAAAACGATGCTTAAGACGTAAGGGTAATCAACTTAAGGCGGAGGAGTGCAGTGCAGCACTCCTCCATTCAATTTTTTTCGCTTTCAGTGGAAAGCCGAGGTAAGAAAGTTGGAGCAGATTAAATAAGCAAAGTTTAAGGGAGATTTAACGGATGGACACTTAGACCTAGGTTAAATTATCGAAGTAAGGCAAGGGTTGTCAAGTATAATAATATACAGAATTTAGGGGGGGGAGATGCTCCTTCATACAGCAGTCATAAATCAGTTGTAATGACTAGACTGCTGCAACCGTTGTGTAGTATGCGCGCACACCACACAAGCCATTGAGAATTGCTATATTGGATTTATGTATACTCTCTAACATTTTCGATTAGCTTTTATGTCGTTTTCACTGTGGTTTTACTGTGGTTTTACTATGGGATTCCTCGAAACAGGTTCTTCCTAGTGTAGCGCTTTAAAACTTAAGCGGGGCAAATCAGCTTTCTGCACCGATTTCTGTACCGATCGTGTCTGTTGATTGATGGAGATTGATGGAGATTGATGGAGATTGATGGGGAGGAAGCGGGAAATCGTCGGGTTATTAAGTATACAGTGCATTCTTTTGGTTCAATTATACTTAAGGTCTCCTCGAAAAATTCAAACTTTGGCCGTCGTACCCACAGTAGAATAAGGATTGTGGTGGGCAACTGTGCCGTCCGACACTATTAATCGAGATCCCCTTCAGGGTCTAAGAGATCGATGAGGCGGGGAAAGTCAAAGTTATGAATTAACGATCGTAGGTGGGCTGCGATCGTTTCGTGTTCGGGGGGTAGGGTACTGACTAACTCCATCAGCTTCGCTCGATTAGCGACTCTAGCTTCAGCTTTAAGGGCTTTGCAGAAGGAGACGGGTAGGGCGCTGAAATCCTCGGGCTGGAGGGTGACCGTATGGGAGGAACCCTGAGAGGACAGAGCGAAGGAAGAGGCGGAGAGGCGATCGAGTTCGCGGGGGCTGTCCTCAAAGTCAAGGTAGCGATGCAGCACTAGGTTTAATTCATTCATCACCAAAGGTTTCGACAAAAATTCATTACAACCGGCTTCCAACAGGGTTTTACGATCTTCCGCAAAGGCACTGGCGGTAATGGCAATGATCACCGGAGACTTGAGGGGCGTATCGGTGCTGGCAGCAGATCGCACCGCTTGGCGAATCTGTTGGGTCACCTCTAGCCCACTCAACTTCGGCATCCGAATATCGAGAAAAATTAAGTCTGGTTGCCACGTTTGCCACAGGTCTAAAGCCTCTTGGCCATCTTTGGCGAGTTTGACCTCAAACGAATAATGATTCAGGAGGTGAATCATAAAGGTTTGGGTAAGACGATCGTCTTCTGCAACTAAAACTTTGGCAATGGTTGGCATAGGGTGTGATAGTGAGGGCTGATCTGAGAGGAAAACGGGGGCTTCAATGTGGGGATCGGAGTGATCCACCGGTAATGAGAAAAAGAAGTGACTGCCTTGTTGAAGGGTACTGGTGCAACCGAGAGTCCCCCCGAGGAGTTCCACAAAGTTTTTACAAATACACAGCCCTAAACCGGTGCCTTGAACCGTATGCTCCCGATCCACAGGATTGATAATTTGGAAAAAGGGATCGTAAATTTTCTCGAGGTCTACTTCAGAAATACCGATGCCCGTGTCTTGGACACTAAAATACAGGAATGGGGGAGACGATGGAGAATCCGGGTTGTCCTGCAGGGCGATCGTGAAGGTTACACTTCCCGTTGGGGTAAATTTGAAGGCATTACTGAGTAAGTTAATTAAAATCTGCCGCAGTTTGCCTTCATCGGTATGGATGCTCTGGGGAAGATTGGCGGCAATATCAACCTGAAAGAGCAGCTTTTTTTGTTGGGCTTGAATTTCAAAAAATTGAGTCAAATTATGAATAAATTCAGGAAGATTACAAACTGAGGTTTCTACTTTGATATGACCGGCCTCGATTTTAGAAACATCTAAAATGTCGCTAATTAAATTCAATAAGTGGGCACCACTGCTACCGATCGTCTCCAACTGTTCCCGGTGTAAGGGCGAAAAGTCTGGGTTCCGGGCCAAAATTTGGGCATAGCCCAGGATGACATTAAGGGGGGTGCGAAGTTCATGGCTCATGTTCGCCAGAAAGGTACTTTTAGCCCGATTAGCCAGTTCAGCGGTTTCCTTGGCCTGGCGAAGCTCTTGGGTGCGTTCTTCAATGCGTTGCTCTAACTCTTGGTTGAGATTTTGTAATAGTTCTTCTGCTGCTTTTCGTTCTTCAACACTGACCACCACGGCCAAATCGGAGATCAGTTGCCCTTCAGCATTTTGGAGTACGGACAAAGCCACCTGAGTCCAAATATAGTGTCCGTCCCGATGACGGTAGCGTTTTTCGTGCAAGTAAAAGGGAATCGTGCCATTCATCAACTGCTGGTAGGGAGCTTGCTGGTCTACGAGATCATCGGGATGGGTAACATCAATATAGGTCAGTTGCAACAATTCCTCCTGGGTATAGCCCAGCATATTACAAAAGGCCTGATTGGCCCGAATGAAACGGCCACTGGGAGAGGCTTGGTTAATCCCTACGGCCACTTGGTTAAAAATAGCTCGGTACCGGCTTTCGCTTTCCTGGAGTTGCAGGGCGGCTATCCGACGATCGGTAATATCTTGGATGACCGCCAAAACCTTCTGGGTTGTGCCCCGATCCTCGGAGAGAAAACTCGTGGAAACTTCAATCCAGCGTATTTCGCCATCCTTGCGGGTAATTGTCCACGCTTCTTGAACGATCGGCTGCTCGTACATTTGGCTAAGACGCTCTTGAATAGTCTGTTGGGTCTCCACCTGGGGATATAAACACTGATAAATACCGGCGGCGTTAATGTCTGCCTGGGTATAGCCGGTAATTGCCACCATTCTTGGATTCCAGACGCTGACATAGGAGTGGGGATAGGCTTCGATACACTCACAGACACACAGTCCCTCGCTCATATTTTCTAAGATCTGTTGGCGAAAGGCATTTTGTTGTTTTAATTGCCGGGTTCGGGATTCTACCCGTAACTCTAGTTCTGCATTGAGTTTTTCGAGGACGCGGCGGGCTTGAATGCGATCGTTAATCACTTCGGTAAACATCACTAAACCGCCGACAGCGTTATTGGCCTCAAACCAGGGCTGAATCTCCCAGCGTAGCCATTGTTCTTGACCATTTTGGCGAAGAAATAACTCTTCCTCACAGGATTCTGAGATGCCTTGCTGGATGCAGCGTTGATGAATTATTTTCCAGTGTTGGGGAATTTCTGGAAAAATTTCGTAGTGGGATTTTCCTTCTAGGTGGGTAATTTGGAGATGATAATCCTGAATCCAGCGATCGGAGACTTGGAGATAACGCATTTGCCGATCCACCATCGCTACGGCCACCGGGGAGTGTTTAATCAGTAGCCGGAGTTGATTTTCACTGACAGAAAGTTGCCCCATGGTTTCTTCGAGTTTGGCTTGACTGCGCTTTGTGCGGGTAATGTCAAACCGAATAGCAAGATATTGATAGGGGATTCCCTCACTGTCCAGAAAAGGAACGATCGTGGTGTCTACCCAGTAGAGTAATCCGCTTTTGGTACGGTTACGAATTTCGCCACGCCAGACCCGGCCTTGACCAATAGTTTGCCACAGATTTTGGAAAAAACTGGGGGGATGATAATCGGAGTTCACCATGCGATGGGTCTTGCCAATGAGTTCTCCCGCGCTATATTCCGCCAACTCGGTAAATTTTTGGTTGACATAGGTGATCACGCCTTGGGCATTGGTCATCACCACGATCGCCGCTTGATCTAAAGCAAGCTTAAACATTTCCAGTTCTTGCAAAAACTGGGCCAACTGAATTTCAGCGGCTTTACGATCGCTAATATCCGTCACGGTGCCCACATAACCAGTAAAGTTGCCCTGACTATCCCGCTCTGGCATGGCACTGACGATCACCCAGGCAACTTTGCCCTGGGGGGTACATAACCGATACTCTGAAGTGAATTGTGACCGTTTTTCCACCGCAGCTCGCCATTCCCCCACAACCCGCACCCGATCGTCGGGATGGAGGGAGCGAAACCAACCCCGCCCAAAGTTATCCTGCAGGGGCAGTCCCGTCAATTGACAATAGCGATCGTTGGCAAAAATGTTGTTTCCTTCCTGATCGGTGCGGAAAATGCCTACCGGCGCAATCTGGGCTAGGGTGACGTAGCGGTCTTCACTTTGTTGAAGGGCTAAAATGGTTTGAGTTTGTTCCGTAATATCGGAAGCAATCAGCGCAACATACTCTAAGTGTTCTAAGGCGTGGCGGGTATCATCGGTAGACCAAATTGGTACTAGACGAACCAGGTAGTCACACAGTGCGCCATTATCTCCCTGGCCCTGAGTGGTAAAGGTTAAGGACTCCCCCGTCTCAAAAACGTGTTGGAGGTTACGCCATTGCAAGTCTCGATAATCTGGATGGGTAAAGTCATTGACATGAGATCCCAAAACTTGTTCAGGACGAAACCCCTCGGCATACCGATTGCAGAAGATAATGCTCCCCTCTCGGTTGAGGCGTAAGACAAAACTAGGCAAACTAGTGAGGAGCGATCGATGTTCAATTTCACTGCTCTGGAGAATGTGGTGCGCGTGGTACCGTTGCAACACCGTTCCCAGTAAGTTAGCCACGGATTGCAAGAAAGTACGGTCTATATTGGTAAAGGATCGGGCTTGCCGAGAGTGAATTCCCAGTACGCCGTAAACGGAATTATGGCTATTCCGGATTGTGACGCTGATCCCACTTTGGATCTGATGTTCTGTAAGCAAAGGAGGCAGGACAAACCGAGATTCCGTTGCAAAATCTGAGACGATGACGGGGCCGTCTTGCAGGAGGGTATAGCCCGCCTGAGACGTAAGATTATTTTCAACGTAAACCCTATCGCCTTGCCAGCCAAATCCGGCTCGGAGGACAAAGTTTTTTTGGTTTGGCAGAAGCTCAAGAATTTTGGCATATTCCACTTCCAGTACCTGAACCAAACTCTCCACAACCTGTTGAAAAAATTGCTCTAGACAACCAGATTTTCCTAAGTCTAGACTCAGAGCATCCTGTCCCAATTGTTGTAAAAAAGTTTGATAGCTTTCTGAAGACTTGCGATCGGTTATATCCTGAACAATGGCAATAAGGTATGGGGGGGTAGAGTTGGCTGAATCAACCTCAGTGCTGCTATTTAAGGAGACCGTGGCGTTAACCCAAATCACAGATCCGTCTTTATGGAAGTACCGTTTTTCCAATTGATACGAGGAAACCTCTCCTGCCAAGAGTTGATTTAAGTTTGTCCAGGTTATGTCATGATCATTGGGATGCACAATATCAAGAAAGCCTAAGGACTCTAATTCTGATTGACTATAGCCCACAATCTCACAAAGCCGATCGTTTACACATAAAAATTCTCCTTCCAGGCTCATTTGAGCAATGCCAACTGCGGCATTAGAAAATACTGAGCGAAAATTTTGTTCGCTTCTTATTAATGCCTCTGTTCGACTTTGCACTTCTTGTCCGAGTAAAAAGTTAAAGGACTCTAAGCTCTGGGTAAGGCGTTTTTGCTCACTAATATTTCTAGAAAAACTAATAAAAACTTCTCGTCCTGGAATATAGTTAACACTAAACTCTAGATCTACTCGCTCGCCATTTTTATGAAACATTTGAGTTTCAAAACGATCGCTACCATTTTGTTTGATGTAGGCAATATGTCTCTGCATATCCTCTATAGGCTCTAGGGCTTCGAGATCCGCTAGGGACTTTTGCCGCAGTTCTTCTTGGCTATAGCCCAGAATGGCGGCAAAGGCAGCATTGGATTTTAAGACTTGACCCAAGGATCGCTGTGGGTCTACGTCAATAATGAGAAAACCTTCGATGGTTTGCTCAAGAATATTTTCATAAAGTTGGTGAGTGGATTCGACTTCCCGTTCGAGAGCTTTTTTCTCGGTGAGATCCTCGGTATGGACAATCACTAAATCTGGCTCGGAATACCCATAGGTGACGGAGAAGTATTTTGTGGCGGCAAAGGCTCGAAACTGATATTCCATTTCTCGGTTAATGGTCATTTTCTGCCGAAAGCATTGATGCAGATCGGCAATAATGTCAGGACGATCGGTATAAAAGGAGGATGCTCGAATCCCAAAAAAGTCAGTAACATAACCTTTCGTTATTTGTTCTGCCTCACAATTAGCATCAATTAGCTCAAAATCATCCTCAAATTTAAGATAACGCCAGGTATAGGTGGGCAGCGGCAGATTTCTAAATTGAGTGTAGTAACGATTTTCCAGTTGCAAGGTACTCAAGTACAAACTAATTTGCTGCGCGACCAAGGTTAACAATTGATAGTTTGCAGCCTGCTCTGGGTGTTCGTGCAAGGGAGAATCTAGGGTTCCTTCGGCTAACAGGATGCCCCGCAAAACCTTATCCCTTACAGAGTTTGCTGTTTCTGTAGCGTAAACAGGTTCAGACCAAAAGCCAGCCTGGGGATGGGTTGCCCAGTAGTCCGGATCGCGCTGTGCTTCGGGGTGTTCTGCGGTGAACCAAAAACTTTGATTCTCTGGATACGGATACTCCCAGACCAGCCATTGAATGCCGTGACAAGGGAGGTTGGTCTGTTCATCCTGGGTAGCATCATCCCTAAACGATCGCGGGAACGATCGTTCAACCCAGCATTCTCCAGGGTGTTCTAGGCTGTCGATGCTACTGTTAGGATGTTCGCGGTCAGTAGACTGGCAAAGAATTAAATAGACCCGATCGGCCTGAAGACAATCCCTCGCAACAGCAATTAATTTATCTAAATGATGGGGATCGGAATTGTAATAGGAAAGGTAAGTCATAGAAAGTCGAGGAATACAGCCCAGATGAAATTCTCGATTTTGGATCGAGATCTTGATAGTGGCACCTCAAAACATTAAAAGTTTTGCGCTAATACCCTGCAGGGATAGGCCACAATTAATCGAGGTTCCCGAAGGTTTCAACAAACAGCACTTTCACTTCATCTTGGCTTCACTTTACTTCTGACTCTGTGGGATATTGACTCAAGACAGCGGACTGGACACAAAGCACTGATCTACTGTCAGATGTAGATGCTTTATAGAATGTATTTATTGCATTAAATGGCTAGCAACTTAAGGCGGAAGAGTGCGGCGCGGAGCGCCGCACTCTTCCATTAAATTTTTTCGCTTTCAGTACTGAAACCACTGTGTGGTGTGGCAGGCACTCGAAGGACGCACAGTACACAACCCATTGAGGACAACCCATTGAGGATTGCTATATTGCATTGCATTATTATTACTTCCTACACTGATTCAATACCTAGTGTAGATCTATGACCATGATAAAACCATAAAGTTTTGTGTAAATCTGTATCGAGATAGACACAAACAGGAAGTGATGACCTAAGCAAGACACAATGCACTGAAGCACCTGACAAACCTGAAAATCAGGTAATGAGGATCTGTTTGCTGAGAGACCCTTGTATATTACGTAAGTATTTTCTCCTGCGTGTAGTTTTACGTATATTCCCGGAACATGGCCCCTAAAAATACGGAAGAGAAAATCCGAGAATATCCGGAGGTTAAAATTGGCGATTTCCCCCGATGTGCAGCTTTAAGTATTCCTTTATGATTCGGGGAAATAAATCGATCGGTTGAGTCTGGTGTTGGTCAACTTGAACCAACCACAGATTTTAACTTGATGTAGGAGAGTAGCCCATGACTGCCTTAGTATCCCCAAATCCAGAATTTACGGTTGATAATCTGGAGTCTAATTCCTTACGGGTAATCGAAAATCTTCGGGTACGATCGCCAAAGGACATCTTACTTCAGGCTGCTAGCAAACAATTCTCTGGACGCATTATTATCAGTCATCCCCATGATACGGATGTCAACTGGTATGCCTTGATGGGGAATGGTGAAATCCATTTTGCCACAATCAGTTCGGGTCAGAAGGAACGCATTAGTTATTTAATGCAGCGCTTTGCGCCAGACCTAAATGCGGGTGGATATACTGACCTGGTGGATTGGCAGAAAAAGAATGCAGACTATACTTACCTTTGCTCTCGCTGGATTTCAGGCGATCTCAATGTGCAGCAAACCCGCCAAGCACTTTTGTTTACAACTTTAGAGGCCATAAGCCAAATTTTAGCCATTCCGTCCGCTAAAGTGAGCATTGAAAACTCTTTAGACCTTGACCCCATTCTGACTTCTACTCCGGTTCAGAAACTGATGACCTTAGCAGACCATCGGATTAATGAATGGCAAAAGTATAATGCCGTTATTCCGAGTTTAATTAGTCGTCCTTGGATTAAAGGTAGTACTCGCTTTTATAATGCTTTGGTACAACGAGATAATACTCTATTTGTCAGAACGTTAGAGGAAAATTTAAGTCAAGACTTAACCTTTTACGAAATTGCCCAGCGCATGAATCTGGATGTTTTTGATCTGGTTAAGTTACTTTATCCTTTGGTGCAGGAAGGGACGATCGGTCTGAAAAACTTTCATGCCACGGGAGATACGCCTGCTTTACCCATTGCCCAAACCAAGGCGTTCAAAATAGTCTGTGTCGATGATAGCCCGACCATTCTCCGGGAGATTAGCCATTGTCTTTCCCAAAGTAATGATGACTTCGCTGTAGAAACCATTTCAGACCCCATAAAAGCCGCCATGCAGATTGTGCGGAGCAAGCCCGACATTATTTTGCTGGATGTGGGAATGCCGGGCATGAATGGCTACGATCTTTGCTCGCTACTCCGTAACCATAAACTTTTCAAAACAACCCCGATCGTGATGGTGACGGGCAATACCGGACTCATCGATCGCGCCCGGGCCAGATTTGTAGGGGCAACCGATTATCTGACTAAACCCTTCACTCCGTCAGATTTGCTCCGAGTGGTGTCTAAGCATCTCTTAGAAACAGAGGCCTAACTGAGGCTGAACACCACGCTTTCAAGTTTGGGGATCTTGGATCCCCAGTTTCCGACCCCCATTTACAGTTCACTCACCCCTTTACTCAGGAGAACGATCGCTATGAAAACGGTCATGATTGTGGAAGACACCTCTTCCGAATTAGAACTGCTCAGTCAGTATGTGCGCAATGCAGGGTATACCGTGGTAACCGCTACCAATGCAGAGGAAGCCCTCCAAAAGGCGGATAGCCAAAGCTTTGATGCCGTTGTCACGGATTTAGTGATGCCCGGCATGAATGGCTACGAACTGTGTCGCACCCTTAAGGAAAACCCCAAAACTGCGAAGGTTCCCGTGATGGTCTGTAGTTCTAAAAACCAGGAAATCGATCGCCTCTGGGCCATGAAGCAAGGGGCGACGCAGTATATTGCCAAGCCTTTTACCGAGGAGCAACTCCTCCAGTCCCTGAAGACGTTGGTATAGCCAGCGTTTCGTTCTAGCCCCCGTCCAGAAGGGGGAATGCAGAGAACAACACAAAGTCCCCCTTCTGTCATCTACACCTATTCCTACACTTCCCATGCAGACTGCTCAGCAAACGATCGCTCGACCGGCCCCAACTTTGGCTAATATACCGCTTAACCCCTCTCTGAGCCAAAGTGGGTATCCCTATCTGCACTTTGCGATTAATGAAAATACTCAAGCCGTGATTCCTGCCGTTGCTGCACAGGAAGTGGTGATTGTGCCTCGTCAGCAGATCACGGCTATGCCTCACATGGCCCCATCGGTGTTGGGTTTATTGAATCGTCGGAGCCGCATCTCCTGGGTGTTGGATTTAGCCACGCTGTTGGAACTGCCCACCCCCGAAACTCCCGCTCTGGACTACACAGTGATTTTAGTGCGGGTTACAGTGGGGGAAGGTCTTTACAGTGCGGCAAATCTGTTGGGCATTGTTGTGCAACAGGTGAAGGGCAATCTGCGCCTGACACCGGACTTGGTTCAGTCTCCTCTCCAGCAGTACCCCTCTGGACTCACACCTTACCTCAGTGGGTGTGTGCAACAAGATCAGTCCATGGTACTGGTCTTGTCTGTAGATGCGATCGCCCGTTCTAATGCGTTGCTTTTGAATTCGTAACCCTGTGTTTTTTGGCTAACACCTAAGGCGGAAGCGTGCGATGTGGAGCGCTGCACTTTTCCCTTAAATTTTTCGCTTTCCCTGGAAAGCCTGTTTTTTTTACTGAACTTCCCTATCCAACAGAGCATCATGAAAACCTCTAGTCCCTATTCCAGCAACGGTCATAGTAAAGTCTCCCCCACGATCGATCGAGAAGGTATGTCAACGCTGTCCGCAAAAACAGGAATACCAACAGCCCCAACACCAGCCACATTACCCACAGAACCGATCCTATTTGATGCAGCCCAGTCCCCCACCCCCTCGTCTACCGCCACTTCAGGAGTTGAAGCTACTCCAAGCGCTGTCCGAAAAGGCGTGGGTAAACTCCGCGATCGCTTACTGATAACCATTTTACCGACGGTGGTAGTACCCTTAATGGTGGCTAGTGCCCTTGGCTATTGGACTACTCAACAGCGAGAACAGCAAACCGTAACGCAAAAGCTGCAAAACCAATCTCAACTGATGGCGGAAGCGAGTTACGACTTATTAGCAGAAGCCCAGCAAGTAACCGGTACTCTGGCCAAAAACCCTGTGGTGATTGAAGCAGCTCGGAATGCCACCCAAAGCGCCAAGGAACAAAACCTCCCCCAACGTTCAACGGAGCAGCTAGAAGCGCAATTCTCTCAGTTCAAATTACTCGCCCCGAACCAAAGGTTGAATGACTACCTGCGGGTGGAGGCGGAACGGGGATCCTTACCGGAACTTTTCTTTACCGATGCCAATGGACTGAATGTTGCCGCCAACGTCCCCAGTAGTGACTTTGTTCAGAAAGATGAAGCCTGGTGGCAGCAAACCCAAGCATCTAATGCCTTCGTTGGCCAGGTAGAAATTGACGAATCAACCCAGCGTTTTGGGGTGGACATTGCCCATAGCATTCTCGATCCTCAGACCAACGAATTTTTAGGCGTGGTTAAAGCGGTTCTTCCCTCAGAGCAGTTTTTAACCCTCAAGACCTATCTGGAATATACGGGCTTAACTGCATCGGAAGAAATTCAACTGATCGACTTAACTTCCAGTCAAGTCCTCGAAACCATTACAGCGGAAGGCACCGTTCAAAATGATCTGGTGGGCGGTTCCACTATTGTGGAAGTAGCTAAAACCCTCAAAACTCTGAATCCAGCAAGCCCAGAAGTCAGTGAAACTAGTCTGGCAGAGCAATTCAAGCTCAGAAATGTGCGCTTGCTGCCCTTTAGCTATGAGGACGGTAGCCCAGCCCTAGGAATCGCTTTTGCCTATGAAGGACGAGAATTTGAGATTTCTCCGGTACAAAACACTAACTGGGTCGTTGTTGCCTCTTTAGACAGTGCTGAAATTCGGGCTGCGGGTCAAGATATCATCCTGCTCTATGGCGTGATCGCCCTCTTGCTGGCAGGGATCTCCGGCGGGCTAGTGTTCTGGTTATCAGAGCAACTCTCTCGTCCTTTGACGGGGTTAGCCGATGCTGCCAATCAGGTGGCGCAAGGGGACTTAGACACAGAAGCGGCAATGGAAGGAACCCTGGAAACCCAAGCCTTAGCCTTTAACTTTAACAACCTGGTGCGTCAAACCCGTAACCTGCTCAATACTCAGGCGGAAGCGGCGGAAAAAGCGCGTTTACTGTCTCAACTGGCCCAAGCCCAGAACATGGCGGATCTGGAATTGCCTTTGAACCAACTCTTAGGGGAAATCCAATCGGTCTTAATGTGCGATCGGGTTCTGGTTTATCGCTTTAATAGCGATCGGAGTGGTCACATTATCGGGGAATCGGTAGAAACTGGCTTACCCTCTGCCTTAGGGCGCACCATTCCCGGTGGCTGCCTCAGCGAGGAACTGATTGAAGACTATCGTAAGGGCAGAGTGGTTGCCTTAGAAAATCTCCGGGAATCCCCTATCTTTACACCCCAAGACTTAGCCATCTTAGACGAACTCCGGGTTAAGTCCTTACTGGTCACGCCGATCGTCAGTTCTAATACGGTCTTTGGCTGGTTAATTGCACACCAGTGTACCCAAGCCCGTCAGTGGAACTCCGAAGACATTGCCTATCTCAAGGATTATGCCACCCAGTTAGGGGTGTCTTTCGGCGGTTTAGTGGCATTGCAAAATGCCAGCCGAGAAGCCCAGCGGCAGCAGTTATTTGCGCAGGTGACCGCGATTCGTGCTCAGTCTAATGAAGACCTGCAGAATGTGTACCTCAAATCCTTGGCGGGAGCCCGGGAGTTTTTGAATACCGATGGCATCTTTATTTACCGCTTTGATGACAACTGGGGGGGAACGATCGTTGCCGAATCTATTCGTCCCGGTAGCACCTCTACCCTGGGTCAGCAGGTGACCGATACCTACTTCTCAGAGAGTGAAAAGGGGGTAGAACTCTATCGTAATGGTCGAACCTACACTGTAAATGATATTTATACCGCCAATATGGCGGATTGCCACGTCCAGTTGTATCAACGACTCGATATCCGAGCGATCGCTATTGTGCCCATGGTGGTAGATGGTCAACTCTTTGGCTTGTTCTGTACCTACCAAACCTCAACTCCCCGTCAGTGGCATAGCTCAGAAGTGGACTTCATGTTGCAGTTGGCCGGACTCGTAGGATTATCCCTGGATCGGGTGAAGTTCTTAACCGTCTCGGAAATGGCTCGCCAACAGGCGGAGGAGTTAGCGGCGGAGCAGAAGCAGCAGAAAGAAAGCCTGCAAATGCAACTAGTGAATCTGCTCAGTGAAGTTGAAGGAGCCTCCAGAGGGGACTTAACGGTTCGCGCTCAGTTAACGGCCGGGGAAATTGGCACAGTGGCAGACTTCTTCAACGCGATCGTGCAAAGCCTCCGGAAAATTGTGGTTCAGGTACAGGACACAACGAACCAGGTAACCGCATCCGTTTCCAGTAACGAAAGCGCCATTCAAGCCCTAGCGGAAGATGCCCTGAAGCAAACGGAGGAAATTACCACCACCCTCAACTCTGTGGAACTGATGACCCGCTCCATTCAAGACGTAGCAGAAAACGCTCGTCAAGCCGCTGAAGTTGCCAACTCTGCCCAGACCACTGCCCAAGCCAGGGAAGCGGCAATGGATCGCACCGTAGACAGTATTCTCAAACTGCGATCTACAGTGGCAGAAGCAACGAAAAAAGTGAAGCGTTTAGGTGAAGCGTCTCAGCAGATTTCTAAGGTCGTTGCCCTCATTAACGAGATTGCCCTCAAAACCAACCTGCTGTCCGTAAACGCCAGTATTGAGGCGGCTCGTGCGGGCGAAGAAGGTCAAGGTTTTGCGGTAGTTGCGGAGGAAGTCGGGGCCCTCTCCGACCAGTCTGCCGCAGCAACCCGTGAAATTGAAGCGATCGTTGCCAACATTCAAAAAGAGACCAGTGCGGTGGTAGAAGCCATGGAACTGGGCACCAGTCAAGTGGTAGAAGGAACTCAACAGGTGGAAGAAGCAAAACACAGCCTAGAACAAATTCTAGAAGTGTCTCAGCGCATTAACCACGTCTTGAGTTCGATCGCCAATGCAACAGTATCCCAAACCCAAACCTCTGAACAGGTCTCTCAACTGATGCAAGCCATCACCCAAGCGGCTCAAAACACCTCCAACTCCTCCCTCCAGGTCGTGCAGTCCCTGAAGGACACCATGACGATCGCTCAGGAACTGCAAGGGGCTATTGGTCAGTTCAAAGTAGACCGTTAGCTTATTCCCCTCCTGGGAGGGGCTAGGGGTGGGTTAGCTATTCCCCTCCTGGGAGGGGCTAGGGGTGGGTTAGCTATTCCCCTCCTGGGAGGGGCTAGGGGTGGGTTAGCTTATTCCCCTCCTGGGAGGGGCTAGGGGTGGGTTGGCTATTCCCCTCCTGGGAGGGGTTAGGGGTGGGTTGGCTGTTCCCCTCCTGGGAGGGGTTAGGGGTGGGTTCCCCAAGCGTCAGAGTTTAGTTTGGCTCAGTTCACTATTCACGGTGAGGTATCCCATGAGTTCCGTTAAATGTCCCAGCGAGAAAACGACACACAAACAAGTTGCTCAACAGAGACTAAAACGTCTTTCTCGTATTTATCCTGAACTCTTTGAAAAACAGAAAATGAATCAACGTTTACGATCGCTCACAGAAGAGGTGATCAATCAAAAAAGCGATCGTCTTTTTAAGCTCATGGAATTCAGCCTAGAAATAGCAAAAGAGACTTCTGATTCTTCTCAAAAAATTAATAAATTTGTCATCGACACCTTAGCGATCGTTCAGGGTTTTCAGGGACAAACCATGCCCCTCTTAGATCTGTATAGGGCACCTCAAAACATTCAAAATGTTGCCCTAGTACCCACGCAAGAATGAAGATTGTGGTGAGGAGCCTCATCCCTTGCCACAATGAATCAAAAATTGAGATGCCTATGGGGATTCTACCACTTTAAATCGATAATCTAAGCCATCACATTATTCTCTATTGGGAGGTCATTCCATGTACGCAGTTAATCGCACGATCGAAAAAGTTGTTCTCGCTGCAGATAGTCGCTACTTAGCCACCAACGAATTATCTTTACTGGAAACCTATTCCCAGAGTTATAAAAGTCGCACGATGGTGTATCAAGAAATGCGCGATAAAAATAAAATCCTGATCGATACAAGTCTCGATCGCTTCTTTCTAGAGTATCCAGACTTCCTCGAAAAACATAGAACGCGCTGCATCTATGACATGTCAGAAACCCTCAGATATATTGCACTCGCTATTCTCAAGGACGATCAGAACTTCTTTAGAGAACGACTGATGGTCTGGTTTGACAGTATTCTCACAGCGTATAACAAAACTGCCCCCTGTGCGATCGCTTATCGCTATTTACAAGAAGCAGTCAAAGATAAATTATCTGCAAACTCTGGTCGTTTAATCAAGCCCTACCTAGATCAAGTTTGTCAATCTTTAGAATCCCATGTGTAATGTGGACATCTCGAAGAGTTCAGAAATTTTTCGGCTTTCCACTGAAAGCGAAAAAATTGAACGGAAGAGTGCGGCGCGG
>JBEAPM010000521.1:0-4756 GCA_041164445.1 Cyanobacteriota bacterium | reverse complement strand
GCCGATACTGAAGAATCCCTCTATGCGCTGAAGCTCAGTACCGTCCCCACGGCTGAAGGACAGACGGTTCTTGCAAACTGGATCCGGGTAGATGGCAATCCGGTTACGAACTTCCGAGATGTGGCGGATGCGGATGGGGATGGTAATACCACCGAACTGGTTCCCTTTGTCTCGGGCACTAGCGGATCCATTAACACCCTCAATTCCCAAGCTTTGGCGGATTGGTCACTGAGTAACGCCAGCCAATTCATTAATCCGACGGATATTGCCGAAGATGCTTCTAGCCCTGGAACGTTCTACTTTGTAGCGGAAGGCGCATCGGGTTATGGCGAATTGTACAAGTTGACTTTGGATAGCAATGGCATTATTCCGAATGTCACCAATGCAGCAGAACCTGCCCAAATTGCTTCAGATGTCACTCTCGTCTTGCAGGGAACGGCAGCAAATTCCTTTGATAGCCTCACGGTAGATGCCAATGGGGATGTGGTACTGCACGGTAACGAGCGGAGTATTTTCCGTTATTCCGTTACTGACCAGTCCATTACTACCCTAGGGGATGAAAGCACGATCGGTACGGGAGTCGTTAAGGCAGCCGGTGCCGCAGAAGCTTATCTCTCCAGCAGTGTGCAGGATAAGTTGGTCTTGACCTATAGTAATGCTCCTGCCTTTGACTCTGACTCCGTGGAATTCACGGTCTCAGAAGATGCTGAAGAGGGTGTTGTGGTGGGTAGCGTAACTGCCACTGACCTTACCCCCGGAGATACCGTCACCTATTCCATCACAGACTTAGATCCTGATGAAGACAATAACCCTGCCTTCATCATCGATACCAGTACTGGGGAAATCACGGTTAATGATGCGGATGATTTAGCATTGCTAGATGTCTTTAACCTGACCGTAACCGCCACAGACTCTACTGGACTCACGGATACGACTGAAGTCGAAATCACTGTTGAACCCAGTGACGCTCCTGGTGAAACCGAAACTCCTGGTATTTTCCAATGCTCAGACATTTTTAAACTGGTCGCCAGCATTACTTCCTTCAACATTGATATTGATGTCAACTTTGGTCTCTTCTTTGTCGATGGGGCTGATGGCAACATTGGTGGTATCTTACCCGATGCTGCTGGCTATAAAGCTGCGGCTGCAGGTCGAGCCTTGAGCTTGTTAGGCTTAGTTGCCCAAGCTAACACAACTAATAATGGTGGCTTTAACTTTGCACCAGGACAGTTGAAGAAGATCCTGGGCTTACAAAGTGCTGCATCCCTAACGAAAGCCCGTTTCACCGATCAGTTCTTCTTTGGCTTCCTCTCGGTGAATACCGTTTCCATTGGAGATCTCTTTGCCTTGGCTAACGGTTCAGGGATTTTGGACAGTCTGCTTGAGAGTATCTCACTGTCTACAGAGAATGACGGGGGATCTGTTCAAGACGATGGTGAAGGTGGTTTTACCATTAGTTTTGGAAAGTTAAGCTTTAGCATTACCTTTGATGCAGATGCTGTCGATGAATCCTTCGGTGGCTTAGTGGGCATTGATTTAGACAATGACGGTGATAACGAGGAAATCGTGGATGAAGTCATTGCTAAGTGTGATGATGCCGGTGAATATACCATCAGTGGTAGTATCTTCCGGGAAGCAGCTTACAACAACACGATCGGCTTCTTCTTCGTTAATGTTGATGGTGCGGTTCTGGATAGTAGTGGGGCTGAGGTTGCAACGCCTGATGACCTGACCAACTACAAAGCAGCGATCGTTGCGAACTTGATCACGGAGAATAGCAGTGCTGTTCAGTATCAAGTTTCCAACAACACCACGATCGAGTTCTCCTTCAGTATCACTACGGTCACGGCTGCCGTTTACGTCCTGCCCGTATTAGCGGTACAGGGAGACTTTAGCACTTTCTCGGATATTTACTACCCTGTCATTGCAGCCAACTCCGATAGAGTAGATCACATGAAGTTCCAAGGTGCTGGTGCTAGCGGAAATGGTCGTTTCTTTGGCTTTGAGGACTTAGCAAGTAATGTCAGTGACAATGATTTTGATGACTTTATCATCCAAGTCAATGTTCAAACTGCATAACCCTAATGAATCAGATTAACCTTGTTACGTCTCATTAGGTAACCCAAAGGGTGAGCAGTGCTCACCCTTTTCTTTTTTGTTAGAAATCAGTGAATGTTCAAACATGACCATAAGCTGAATATTAATGGGAACTCTTCCCCTTTAATCCAGTCAATCCAGTCAGTATTTTTGGCTTTCTACTGAAAGTGAAAAAATTTAATGGAAGAGTGCGCCGCACTCTTTCGCCTTCAGTTGGTAGCTGTATTTTTTGAGGCTACGTACAGCAGTCCAAAATCAGTTGCAAGGGTTGTAAGGACTAGACTGCTGAAACCGTTGTGTGGTGTTCGCCCTTCGGCCCCACACCATAACCCATTTAGGATTGCTAGAAAAGCGATCGTTTATTCGAGAGGATTGAAGATGGATTCTAGGTACAGATTCACACATAATGTCATCGATCGTTTCAAGGTTGTGATGTTGGCCGCAGGGCTGATGCTCAGCACGATCGGCTCTACTCTTCCTGCGCTCAGTGATGAAAACGATCGTAGCCTGGAGAGTGCCGAGACTACTGCTCTGAGCCAACTAGAAACCTACCTGCAGGCAGGGGACTGGGCCAGAGCGGATGCACAAACCTGGGCTTTAACAGCGGAAGTTGTTGATGTGGATGCTACAGGCGGCTTAATTACGTTTGAGCATCTCAGTTGCGATCGTTTACAACACATTGACCAACTCTGGCGAACCTATTCTCAAGATCAGTTTGGCTTCAGTGTTCAGAAAAATCTAGTTGCTCAAAATGGGGATGATCCGACCAATCTTACGGTTAAGGCTTATCGACGCTTAGCCCTGCAAACGGGATGGAAAACCGGCACGGATCAAGAGGGCAGTGGCTATCGTCGTTATCGTAGTCTCGACTTTTCTGATGCAGCCCCCCAAGGACAATTTCCAGCCAGTCCCTGGGGAGGATATAACTATCGTCGAGAATTTGGCCCGTTTCTGGGGTCTAACCAAGAACTAGGGCAACGAATTGCTCGTTGCCTATAAAAAGTCCTCAAAAACGACTAGAAATCACCTCGGCCGGGACTAATTCCTCGGAGAGGGGAGAAATAACCTTCAGCCCCCAACTCCGGACTGAACAGAAGATCCCTTTAGGGATCCTCCCGGACTACTCTCCCCATTCCGTGTGGAAGGTACCCTCTTTATCCACCCGTTCATAGGTGTGAGCCCCAAAGTAATCTCGTTGGGCTTGGGTCAGGTTTTGGGGTAAGCTCGCCCGACGATAGCTATCAAAGTAGTCTAAGGATGCACTAAAGGCGGGCACCGGGATCCCCAAGGTGGCGGCGGTGCTGAGCACTTGTCGCCAGGCACTTTGACGATCGAGGATGGTCTGCTTGAACTCTGGGGCCAGGAGCAAGTTGGCAAGGGTTGCATTTTCATCATAGGCGTGTTTGATTTTGTTCAAGAAGCCCGCCCGAATGATGCAGCCGCCCTTCCAAATTCGGGCAATTTCCCCCAGATCCAAATTGTAACCAAAGTCTTGAGAGGCTTTGCCCATGAGGGCCATGCCCTGAGCATAGGAACAGATTTTAGAACAGTAGAGGGCATCCCGAACGGCGTTAATGAAGGCTTTAGTATCGCCGTCAAACTGAGCCGTGGGCCCCGTTAGCTGCTGAGAGGCAGCCATCCGTTCTGCTTTATAAGAAGAGGCAATGCGGGCATTGACCGCCGCCGTAATGGTGGGGATAGAAACCCCTAATTCCAAGGCACTGACCACCGTCCAGCGCCCCGTTCCCTTTTGTCCCGCTGCATCCAGCACCACTTCCACAAGGGGCCCGCCCGTGTCGGGATCCATCTTCTTGAAAATATCAGCGGTAATTTCAATTAAAAAGGAGTTGAGTTCGTCGGTTTGGTTCCATTCCAAAAACACCTCATGGAGTTGTTCGTGGTTTAAGCCCGCTGCATTTTTGAGCAGATCATAGGCTTCGGCAATGAGTTGCATATCGCCGTATTCAATGCCGTTGTGAACCATTTTGACGTAGTGACCCGAGCCCCCTGGCCCAATGTAGGTCACACAGGGACCATCATCGACCTGGGCCGCAATTTTAGAAACGATCGCTTCAATTTCTCGGTAGGCAGCCTCCGTCCCGCCGGGCATCATACTGGGACCATTGAGGGCTCCTTCTTCACCGCCGCTTACCCCCATGCCAATGAAACTGAACCCTTGGCTTTCCAAATCCTTGACCCGACGTTCGGTATCGGTATAGAGGGAATTGCCCCCATCAATAATCATGTCATCGGGATCCAGGAGGGGTTTCAATTGCTCAATTACTGCATCTACCGGGCCCCCCGCCTTGACCATGACCAAAATCCGTCGAGGGCGATCGAGGGACTGAACAAATTCTTCAATGCTATGGGCTCCAAAGAAGTTCTTCCCCTGGGCTCGCCCATTAATAAAAGCATCGACCTTATCCGTTGATCGATTAAAGACAGAGACCGGGAAACCGTTGCGCTCTACGTTTAAGGCAAGGTTTTCTCCCATGACTGCAAGACCAATCAATCCAAAACTTTGTTTTGCCATAGCAATACCCGATAAATTCAGTTGACCTGAAGCACTAAACATTGCCATACAGCCTAACCTGATCCCCCAATCTAGCTCTGGAAGAAGATCTTAAGCCTTTGGCTTTCTACAGGATTTCATGACTTC
>JBEAPM010000520.1:0-3238 GCA_041164445.1 Cyanobacteriota bacterium | reverse complement strand
GGTAAATAGTCCATCCCACACAAACGGGCCGTTTGTTCAAAAGGGATCAAAAATGACCGTAGGGGAAAGCGATTATGACCACTGGGTTGATAGGCCTCCTTGCCGCCCCCCGTTGTTAGTGCCGATAAAAATTTCTTACCCACCAAGGCCGTCCCCTCATGCCCATAGGCAAAACCATGCTCGAGCACTAAATCCTGCCATTCCTTGAGGATTGCTGGGCTACTGTACCAATAAAAGGGATGTTGAAAGACAATAATGTCATGGTTCCGCAACAGTTCCTGCTCATAGCCCACATTGATATGAAACTGAGGATAGGTTTCATACAGATCGTGGATCGTGATGCCTGGGATATTATTAACTGCTGCAATCAACTGACGATTCAGTCGTGATTTCTCCAATGCTGGATGGGCAAATAAGACAAGGATCGAATGGGGCTTATCCATAATAAAAGTTGAGATTAAAGCCCTAGTGGATAGCAGCAAGAGGCTTCTAGGGTAAGCAAGACTCATCAGACAAGCTACTGACCTCAAAAGGGCAAAAAAACGTTCCGGATTATTGTCTTTCAACCTAGGAGGCAGCGGCAACCTCGTAGGGAATAAAGGTTTTTTTCGTTGCGCCGCAAATGGGACAGACCCAATCCTCAGGGATTTGCTCAAAGGGCGTGCCCGGGGCAATGCCAGAATCCGGATCGCCAATCACTGGGTCGTAGATCATTGAGCATTGACGACAAATCCATTTTTGGGTGGGAACCTTCGTTTTCGGCGCCATGCCGTCTAAACTATCAAGGGCCGCTTGGTATTGCTGGGCATGATGCTGTTCAATCGCGGTTAAAAAGCCAAAATTACTGGCGGCCTTGCGAAAAATCGCGGCGTGGTCGGCGGATTCGGCCTCTTGGGCTTGAAATTCAGCCACGGCTTCTTCGTCGCGGTCTTTCTTGGCTTGCGCGGTAAAATCCGGATACATCGTCTCATATTCGTAGGTCTCCCCCTCAATCGCCAACTCAAAACAGCGGGCGGCGATCGCCTTCTTCTCTGCCTCCGTTAACTGAGCGGGATCGGCAACAACCAATTCAGGGTGAAGCAAGCGAAAGTGAGCAAAGGCATGCTCCGTTTCCTGATTGGCCGTATCCCGAAAAAGCTTAGCGACATCATTTAACCCAAGCTTTTTACAAACATCAGCAAAAAAAAGATATTTGCGATTAGCCATGGATTCCCCACCGAAGGCGGCTTCTAAATTGTGCTTGGTGTTACTATTATTCAGATCCATAGAAATTGTGATAGTTAGTAAGGCGTGGTTGGCCAATGAATTAGATGACACTTACGACCCTCAGCATAGCATTGACGTGTAAGGGTGTACCGCGACTGGCCGACTGGCCGCGTTGGTCGTAAAGAGGCGTTCACGCTGACTCATTGGCGATCGGTAAAGTAATGACAAAACAGGAGCCATTCCCCGGCTCACTGGTGACAGTAATGTCCCCCCCCTGTAATCGACAAAATTTTCGACTCAACGCCAAACCCAAACCCGTGCCGCCATACTTTCGCGTGGTAGACGCATCTGCTTGGGTAAAGGGTTGAAACAGCTTATTCATCTGTTCTGAAGACAACCCAATCCCTGTATCCTGAACAGCAAACTTAATCCAGTCTTGATCATCATCCAGGTAAGTTTCTACGGTCAGATAGATTTTACCTTCATGGGTAAACTTAGCCGCATTACTTAAAAGATTTAGAATCGACTGTCGCACCTTGGTCAGATCCGCCCGCAACATTAGCCCGGCGGTCTGGTTTTGAAGAATAAACTGATTATTATTTTTTTGCATTAAGGGACTAACCGTTGCCACAATATCATTAATTAGCTCATCAATATTAAACTCTTCTAAGTATAAATCCATCTTTCCTGCTTCAATCTTAGACAGATCTAACAAATCATTAATTAATGCCAACAAGACTTTGCCCGACCGTTGTATTTTCTCCAAGTCGGGTACGAATTCCTCAGGCTCTAACTCCTCAGCTTCTTCTATGAGAATTTCGCTATAACCAATAATCGCATTGAGTGGTGTTCGTAATTCATGGCTCATATTCGCCAAAAAAATGCTTTTGGTTGCGTTGGCAGCTTCGGCTTCCGCCCTCGCTTGTATTACCTCTTCGATGGTCTGCTCTAATTCCTGGGTGCGTTTTTTGACCTTCTTTTCCAAATCTGCATTCGCCAACGCTAATTCCTTTTGCGCCGCTTCTAGCTGACTATTTTTGTCCGCTACTTGCTCATAGCTCCTATTCAAATTATCGGTCATTTGGTTGAAGGTTATTGCTAACCCACCAATTTCATCTTCAGTTAATACCGGGGCTCGCACCCCCTTCCTCCCCGCCGAGATATCCTCCGCTGCTTGGGTAATGGCTAATATGGGCTTCGTAATTTTAATCGAGAGGAGATACACGGCCACCAATGAAATCACACCACCGCCAACCCCACTCAGGAGCAAATCTTGCGTTAGTACGTTTACAAGGGCATATGCCTCAGATTGCTCAATTTCTGCCACTAACGTTAAATTATACTTTTTGACCCAGTTAAAAATACCAATCACAGGTAATCCCCAGTTATTGGTGTACAAACCTTCCCAGTCCTGGGTGAGCGTTTCGGAGGATAACGGTGCTACGCTCTTGGTTTTGGTAATACTTTCTTTTTCTGAATCGATGGACAAGAATTCAGGTCGGTTATTGATTTTCCCAATCAAGAAAGTATCGGGAATCATCGAGTAATTGGTCTTACTGGAATCATCAAAGTCAGGATTCTGACGGATAAAATTATCTAAATCTTGGGTATCAAGCTCCATCGCCAAGTAACCAACCCGCCGATTATCCGCATCTAAAATATCCGTGGCAAAGGTCACTTGTAGGGGGCCATCGTTGCTGGATTTGTAGAAGGTAGGAACAACATTAACGTTGGACTGATTGGGTCTAAAGTAGGTGATTTGGTTGCCGATGCCTTGATAAGTGCCGATTGTCGAAGCATTAGAAGACGCCACAACAATACCACTGGGACTAAGCAGACTGATGGAACGAATTCCCGAGGCAAGCTCAGTGATCATGGTAAAGTCAATCTGAAGTGCTTCCTGGGCCGCTTGATGGGCAGGGGTGCCGCTTGCAGTGGTATCGAGGATTTGAGCCGACTCTTGGATATGATCCATTGCTTGAATGGCGAACATTTGCCCCTTAATTGATTCAAGCCAGTTTTCGAGATCAGA
>JBEAPM010000519.1:0-5796 GCA_041164445.1 Cyanobacteriota bacterium | reverse complement strand
TGCACTGATAAGTCTAACTGGCGTAGGTGTTGCTGAGCCCACTGGACAGCCGGAGCAAAGTAATTCCGATGCCAGTCCAATAAATACTGCTCCCAGTTCTGTTGCCCTTGAGCGATCGCATCTAAGACGCTTTCCATTTGTGCCGTAAACTCCGGTTGAATTAAGTCCGGTAACAACTGAGTTAGGGCTTGATCTAGCTTCATCCCTAGAGTTGTGGGTTGCAACTTTCCCTCAACCACCTGGGCATACTCACGGGTTTTCAACGTCTTCACCGTTGGTGCGTAGGTACTAGGACGACCAATGCCTTTTCGCTCCATTAACTGCACTAACTTTGGCTCGGTGTAGCGGGGTGGGGGTTGGGTTTGCTTTTGATCCGCCTCAGCTTGCGTCAACCGTAGTCCTTGCCCTTGTTGCACTGGGGGGAGTTGTTGATCCGCCTTGAGGTTGTTCCAGTAGCGGGTATAGCCAGGAAATTCCAAAACCTGCCCCCGACTCTGCCAGTAGATCTCTCCCGACTGCGTGAGAATTTGAGTTTTACGAATTTGGGCCGCCGCACAGAGGGAGGCTAAAGCTCTGCGCCAGATCAGGTCATACAACTTGGCTCCCTCGCCACTCAGGGCAACCTGGCCGGGAATTTGGCTAATATCCGTTGGTCGAATCGCTTCGTGGGCTTCCTGGGCCTGGGCTTTACTGCGATGGCGGGTTGGCCTTTGGGGCAAATTACTCGGATCTTGTTGCTTCAGGTAGGCGCGGGCCGCCTGGACAAAATCATCCGCCAGACTGACGGAATCTGTCCGCATGTAGGTAATTCGCCCTTCCTCATAGAGTTTTTGGGCCACTTTCATGGTGTAGTCCGGTGTCCACTTCAATTTACTCCCGGCGGACTGTTGCAGTGTGGAGGTGGTAAAGGGGGGCGGGGGAGATTGTCGGGTCAGTTTCCCCGTCACCGCCACAACGTGGTGAGGTTGAGTTTTGGCAATATCCACTAAGCGATCGGCCTGGGCTTGGCTGGTTACCCGATCGCTTTCGACGATATTCGTACTGGTATCCCCTTGGCCTTTTTCGGCTTCCGCTTCATCCAGGGCTGAATCAGTAGTGCTAACCGTTGTCGATTTAGCCGTAGGTTTGGCCAGATAAAAGGCCTTAAACCCTTCTTGATATTGCACCCAAACACTCCAATAATCCTGAGGCTTAAAATTGAGAATTTCCTGCTCCCGTTGGCACAGTAAATGCAGCGTTGCACTTTGAACCCGTCCCATCGATTTGGCCCCAATGTTCAACGGCCAAACCACATGACGACTGCCTTTGTACCCCACTAACTTATCCAGACAATCCCGGGCCCGTCCCGCCGCAATCAGGTTCAGATTCAGGGATCGGGGTTGGGCTAACGCGGCTTTAATGGCGGTTGGCGTAATTTCAGTATAGACAATGCGCTGGGCAGATTTTAGCCGTAACTCTTCCTGTAAATGCCAACCGATCGTTTCTCCCTCCCGATCGGCATCCGTCGCAATATACACTTGATCCGCCGTCTTCACCACGGCTCTGAGGTCTTTCAAAATTTGTTTTGCCTGGACACTGCGAGGCGTGTACCGACAGGTCAGACGATCGCCATGCAAATCAAAACCGAGGGCATCTTCACCGTCATCAGCTAATTCACGAATATGGCCCATACTGGCTTTAACAATCCAGCCCGATCCTAAAATTTGGCTTAGTTTCTTAATTTTTCCCGGTGATTCAATCAGCAAAAGTCGAGTCATAACGACATCCTACTCTCCGTGTTAATCAGGGTACCTCAAAAATTAATCGAGGGTGGGAATCGATCGTAAATTGAGTCCTATCTAGTGTTGGTGGTGTTGGTGTGTTTGCTTATCGCAACACCCTACAAGATCTACGATCGCACTTTTGGTATAATGCGGCAGACTCTGCCCAGCAGTATCTTTTTTTTCAATTAAATTCTGGTACGTTCCTAGCTCAAACGTTTTTGGTGTGAGTATGGTGCGATTCCTGCTGCTTTTCAAAGCCTTTTAACCGGAGTCAGATGAATGACAATATTTTTGTTACTCCTGTTTTCTTTTGGCTGACCGCCCCCAGATGCCTTTATTGGGCGTGATTCGTCCTTTGTTTGTGTTCTATTTTGCGGTTTAAAACCCCATGAAGCTTAAACACCGGCTGTTGCCTTTACTGCTTGCTGTCTTGACGGCAGTAAGCGTGATTTTCTTTCCGTTGCATTTGTTCCCAAGCCTAGCCCAATCCAGTGTCGGCAAAGACGAGTTGGTGATGCTGACCTCGCCCGACTATCCTCCCTACGAGTTTTATGACACCGCTGGCGGCGATCGCAAAATTGTCGGGTTTGATGTGGATATTGCCAACACGATCGCCCGTGAACTGGGCTTTAAACTCACCATCCAAGAATCAGACTTCAATGGCTTGATTCCGGCATTGCAGGCAGGGCGGGCTGATTTTGTCATGGCAGGGATGACTCCCACCCCAGAGCGGAAGCAAAACATCGATTTTTCGACCATCTACTACGAGGCGATTGACACGATCGTTGCGCCCACGGGTAGCAATTTGAAGAGCCCAGGAGATCTCCAGGGTAAGCAAGTCGGTGTGCAACTGGGAAGCATCCAAGAACAAAATGCCAAAACAATGGCTGAAAAGATCCCAGGGCTACAACTCAAGCAATTGAACAAGGTGCCCGATCTGATTCAGGAAATCAAAGCAAAGCGCATTGATGCAGCAATTATCGAAGATACGATCGCCCAAGGTTTCATCCAAGCCAACCCCGATCTGGAATTTCATCCCATCCCCTCAGAAGAACAGAGTGGTTCGGCGATCGCTTTCCCTAAGGGGTCTAAGCTGGTAGGCCCCTTCAACCAAGTCCTCGACAAAATGAAGAGCAGCGGCGAACTGGAAACCCTGGCCGAAAAGTGGTTTTCGATTAACACAACTGCCCCTGAGGCTACCGCCACCGAACCTCCCAAAAAAGAAGGTCTAAACATCAACTTTGGCCGTATTAGCCGGGATGACTATTTGTTCATTCTGAAGGGCATTCCGGTCACGTTGCTGTTCACGCTCATTTCCGTTTTACTGGGACTTATTTGGGCAACGGTGCTATCCCTGTGCAAAATTTCCCATTTCAAACCCCTACACTGGTTTGCTAATGGCTATACATCTATCTTTCGGGGTACGCCGTTACTGTTACAGTTGTCCCTCATTTACTACGCTATTCCCCAACTGATTGGCTACGACATTACCCCCTTGCAAGCTGGGGTTGCGACCTTTACCCTCAACTCAGGGGCATACATGTCTGAAACCATTCGGGCGGGTATTCAGGCTGTGGATAAGGGGCAAAGTGAAGCGTCTATGTCTCTGGGTATTCCCTACCCGTTGATGATGAGAGATGTGATTCTGCCCCAGGCGTTGAAAAACATCCTGCCCGCGCTGGTCAACGAAACCGTCTCCTTGCTGAAGGATTCGTCCTTGGTGTCTACGGTGGGTGTGGTGGAAACCCTCCGTGCCAGCCAGATTGTGGGCGCAAACAAATACATCTACTTTGAACCCTTAATCGTTGCCGGAGCCATTTACTACATTTTAGTAGTGGGCTTGACTGCCCTGGCATCGAAACTAGAAAAACGACTGAAACGGAGTGAGTAAAGGCGATGACTGATGTTGTTTTGCGGACAGAACTGTTGCACAAGTCCTTCGGTTCGCTGGAAGTGCTGAAGGGCATTTCGACAGAGTTACACAAAGGGGAAGTAGTGGCCATTCTGGGTCCTTCGGGTTGCGGGAAATCCACGCTGCTGCGTTGCCTGAATTTGCTGGAAAAACCCTCCGCCGGGCGTGTTTATTTTCGTGAGCAAGACATTACTGCCCCCAATACGAATATCGCCAAAATTCGGCAGAACGTCGGGATGGTATTTCAGCACTTTCACCTGTTTCCCCACATGACCGTGCTGGAGAATGTCAC
The DNA here is from genome assembly GCA_041164445.1 of Cyanobacteriota bacterium. GTDB lineage: Bacteria > Cyanobacteriota > Cyanobacteriia > Prochlorotrichales > Prochlorotrichaceae > JBEAPM01. The sequence continues at coordinate 1,829 of JBEAPM010000519.1, read as the reverse complement.
CTATGCGCCGTTGAAGGTGGCTAAGGTATCCCCCACAGAAGCCAAGGACACCGCTATGGATTTGCTCACTAAGGTGGGCTTGCTGGAAAAGGCTCAGGTGTACCCATCGAAGCTATCGGGAGGACAAAAGCAACGGGTGGCGATCGCCCGCGCCCTGGCCATGAAGCCGGAAGTGATTTTGTTCGACGAGCCAACTTCAGCCCTTGACCCAGAGATGGTGAAGGAAGTGCTGGAAGTGATGAAATCCCTGGCACAGACCGGCATGACCATGGCGATCGTGACCCACGAAATGGGTTTTGCGCGGGATGTGTCCGATCGGGTCTGGTTCTTGAATCAGGGTGTGCTAGAGGAAGACGCACCACCCCAGGAATTTTTCCGCCAACCCCAGAGCGATCGGGCCCGCCAATTTTTAGAACGGATGCTCAAGTAGGGCTGAAAAAGTGGCTTAGGTGAACGTTGAAAACCTACACGGGGAATAATTTGATTCTGGTTACGCAACCTTTTGCTTCCTCGCTCAATGGACGTAGAGCCAACCAACACAAACTACTACGGAACTAGGATCGTTTCTATGATGTTAGATTTGCTGCTGTTAATGTCCCTTGGATTTTTGGGAAGTTTTGGTCACTGTGCTGGAATGTGTGGTGCTCTGACGGCAGCCTTCTCTCTCTCTTCTAATGCTGCTCACAGCGAAGAAGTCCCCCGTTGGCAGCAGTTTCGGTTCCATTTTCTCCTAAACTTGGGGCGAGTGATCAGTTATGCCCTCATTGGAGCCAGCATTGGGGCCCTGGGCTCGGTCTTAATTGCGGGGGGGCAACTGGCCGGAATCGGGAGTGTGCTTCGCCGCAGTGTGTCCCTCATTACCGGGGGAATGTTGATCTGGTTTGGGTTGTTGCAAGTGAGCCCTACCCTCTTACCCCAGTTGCCTTTTCTCAACCCCATGCTTCAAGAGAAGCTCCATCGGCAATTGAACCGATCGTTAGTCAATCTTTCCTTACAAAATCACTGGTGGACTCCCATTTTCCTGGGGTTAATCTGGGGGTTAATGCCCTGTGGCTTTCTCTATGCGGCCCAGATTAAGGCAGCAGAAACCGGTAACCTCTGGCTAGGCGGGGTTTCGATGCTGGCCTTTGGTGTGGGCACCTTACCGATGATGGTGGGGGTCGGCGTAACCACGGCCTTGATCAGCCGCGATCGTTCTGGACAGTTATTTCGGTTGGGGGGCTGGATCACCATTGCCATTGGGGGCTTAACGTTACTGCGCAATGGGGGCTTAGCAGACTATGCCGGTTATCTATCCCTCATTTGTTTAATGGTGGTGCTGTTGGCCCGCCCCTTACATCGGCTCTGGAAACCTCCGCTTCACTACCGTCGCGTTTTGGGGGTGAGCGCCTTTGTTTTTGCCGTTGCCCATATTTCCCACATGCTCACCATGGGCTGGAGCCTTGAAGCCGTTCCCTTTTTGCTCCCCGGTCTTCAGATTGGAGCTTGGGCAGGCATTGTGGCCCTTTTGCTGATGTTGCCTTTGGCCCTCACCAGCTTCGATGCAGCCCAACGTCAACTGGGACAGCACTGGCGACAATTACATTTACTCGTGGTGCCCATTTTTATTTTGGCCATCACCCACACCCTCTTATTAGGCTCCCATTACCTGGGCAGCTTTCAAATTACCTTATCCCATACCCTGGCCAGTGTAGGGTTAGGAACGATCGCAATGCTTATTTTATTATTGCGGTGGCGTAGGTTTTGGTCTTTTTGTTTTTTGTCGAACCTTTATGAACTTCCGGATCAAAAGTCTTAAATGGTCTAGATCGGAAGAGCACACGTCTGAA
>JBEAPM010000518.1:0-3610 GCA_041164445.1 Cyanobacteriota bacterium | reverse complement strand
GGAAGAGCGCCAAATTAGAGCGAACGAATTTCAACGGTGCCTGCCTAGACTACAGCTCTCTCTATCAAGTCAACCTCAGCGAAGCCAAGTTACAAAAAGCCAGTCTCATTCAAGTCAATCTCGATAAATCCCGCCTCAACAAAGCGGATTTAGGACGGGCTGACCTCTCGGGATCCACCTTACGGGAGGCCTTACTGATCGAAGCCTACCTGGGACGAACGGATTTGACGGATGTGAAGCTTTGCCAGGCCAACCTCGCCAATGCCGAAATAGCAGTGCGATTTTAATGGATACGGATTTGACCGGCGCAACCCTTCCAGATGGCTCCACCCAGCCCTAAGGGGCGAAGACCGGAAACGAGGTCTAGGCCACCCTCTAGATCCTAGTTCATGAACAAACCTTTACAAAACTTAGTGTTTTGCGAGAAAATCTAGGGAAAATCTGAAAAAAGGGTAAAGCTAGGTTACTGCTTTCCGTAAAATTGCGGCGATCGTCGCTGGCCCAAATCTTTTAGATTGTTGGTTTGACCGAAAGGGATATTCATGACACGACTACTGACCATTGAGCGCGTTTGCCTAATTGGACATGTGATGTCCATGATTTTTGGGCTTGCCGGATTGCTATGGGTATTGCCCCATCCCAGTGTATTGGCGGCACTTCCGGAACAGGGTTTAACCTTGTTTCAGTGGAGTTTGTCCGGTGGTGGGGTCGTTTACATGGTCTTAGCAGCGATTACGGTGTCTCTGTTTGCCTATCGCACCCTCGGAACCTATCGCTGGCTGTCCTTTATGCTACCCGCGGTCTTTTTGTCTTTGGGCAGTGAACTCCTGGGAACTTCCACAGGCTTTCCCTTTGGTCACTATCATTACCTCAGCGGGCTAGGCTACAAAATCGCCGGTTTAGTACCCTTTACCATTCCCCTCTCCTGGTTTTACCTGGGCTTTTCCACCTACGTCCTGGCAGGGGCAGCCCTCACTCGTCTCAGTTACCGTTGGGGTCAAGGTAAAGCCGCCATTCCCCCCCTCCTCAGAGTGTTGGCAACGATCGTTCTGGGCATGATGTTATTAACCGCCTGGGATTTGGTCTTAGATCCCGCCATGAGCCAAGCCCCCTTCAAGTTTTGGGAATTTCAAGAGGCCGGTGCGTTCTTCGGGATGCCCTACCGAAACCTCAGTGGTTGGATGGCCACCGGAGCCATCTATATGAGCGTTGCCTCTCTCTTTTGGAAGCAGGATCCCATTTTCCTCAGTCGTCAACAGTTGATCCTGCCCCTCGTGTTATATGGGGTTAACTTTGGCTTTGGTGCCGTTATTACGATCGTTCAGCTCGATCATATCTTCCTCTTCCCGGTCTTGCTGGGAGTCATCTTTGGGTTAGTCCCCGCCTTCCTGCTCTGGTGGCTCACGGGAACCAACGAAAACCCCGTCCATCCCGCCCCCCTCGACACTACCCTCAAATCCCCTGCTGCTGTGTCCTAGGGCGCATCAAATTGCATGGATAGTGAAGACGGTTTTTCTCCCCCCCTCATCCCAGCGAATTTTCCTAACTCCCCCGTCACCGGTATCCTCGGGGGAGGGGCTTGGGGTACAGCCTTAGCCCACCTCATCGGACAGGCCAACGCCCCTTGTTCCGTGTGGTCGCGTCAAGGCGAAGCTTCCCTGGAGTCGATTCTCCGCCAATCTTCTATTTTGGTCTCGGCGATCTCCATGAAAGGGGTTTCCGAAACCATTGGGAAAATTAAGCAGATTGGCTTAGCCCCCAACACCATTTTGGTGAGTGCCACCAAAGGACTAGATGCGGAGAGCTTAAAAACGCCGAGTTACCTCTGGCAGCGAGCCTTTCCCGATCATCCTGTAGTGGTTCTCTCAGGCCCCAACCTCGCGGACGAAATTATGGGGGGATTACCGGCTGCCACCGTTGTCGCCAGTCATCAACCCGCCGCCGCCACGATCGTTCAAAAGGTGTTAGCCTCCGATCGCTTCCGGGTTTATACCAACACCGATCCCTTGGGAACTGAACTGGGGGGAACCTTAAAAAACGTCATTGCGATCGCGGTGGGAGTCTGTGACGGTCTCCAGTTGGGCACCAATGCAAAATCGGCACTGATGACCCGGGCATTAACGGAAATTATTCGGGTGGGAACCTATCTGGGGGCACAACCCGAAACCTTTTTTGGTTTGTCTGGACTAGGGGATTTATTAGCCACCTGTAGTAGCTTTCTCAGTCGTAATTATCGGGTTGGCTACGGTCTAGCCCAGGGCAAATCCTTGCCTGAGGTGTTAGGGGAAATTGCGGGGACCGCAGAAGGCGTGAGCACAACCCCCGTGTTGATCCAGTTAGCAGCCCAGGAAAAAATTTCCGTCCCGATTTCCGTGCAAGTGCATCGGCTCTTACAGGGCGAAATCACCCCTCAAGCCGCAGTAGATGCCCTCGTGCGTCGGGATCTTAAAGCGGAGTTATAGGTTTTAGGGGATGCCTTTGCCCTGTAAGAGCCCCCAACCTTGCTTGACAAAGGGGAATTTAGAAGAATATAATCCATATATACTATAATAATTTTGCTGTTTCAGTAAAATAAAAAAAAATTGACGATTAGATGGATGATTATGTCCTTAACGTCTTTTTTAATTAATGTTAAGAGGCATAATCATGAGATTTATGAGAGTCCTAAGAGTTATTGACGAATGGCAGGCAAAGTAAGAAATATTCAAACTCATGGTAATAATAGCAAAGTTTACGTTCCGATTCTTCTGGATATCTTTCAACGGAAGTATAAGGAAGGAGATCAGATTGTTGAATTTACTCTTGATGAAGTTCGGGAGACGGCAGAAAGACTAGGTATTAAAATACGAAATCCGTCAGATCTCGTTTATAGGATGAAATCTAGGACTAAGCTACCATCTGAAATATTTGATAAAGGCTTTAAAATTATTACGATGGTGAAACGAGGGATTTATCAAATTCAGCTTAGTGAAAGTACGATCGTGTCGCTGCCAGACAATGATGTCATTCAAATAAAAGATACAACACCGATTCCTGTAAGACGTTTATTAGAAGAGGATTTATCGGCAATCGATGAACAGGGGTTACTGACAATTACCCACTACTGTGAACTATTGTCCATTTTTACTGGGTTGAAAATCTACAGATTAAAAAGTCATGCTCGAAAAAGTGTGGCAAACATTGGGCAGGTTGAAGTTGATGAAGTAGATGTAGGAGTTGCTTTAGATGCTCTTGATATTCCAATAATATTTCCCATTGAAGCCAAAGCGGCACCTGATCCTCTTAACTGGACTCAACTTGCAAACCAAGTGAATTTTGCAAAGCAATTCTTTCCAAACTATATTATTCGTCCGATTGGGATTAAAATCGATTTTGATTCAATTATTCATATCATTGAATTTACTTCAGAAACAGAGGCTAATAAGATGAAGATAAAGCATTCTGCTAGATATAGTTTGGTCTTGTCTGAAGAACAAATAAATGCTATTCGTAGTACCACACACAAACTAAAATAAATGACATATTATCCTACTGTGATTGACTTATTTTGTGGATGTGGAGGTTTCTCCACTGGCTTACTAGATGCTGGAATGAAGGTTGTGTCTGGTTT